>JBCBKZ010000447.1:0-4947 GCA_038520955.1 Bacteroidota bacterium
TCTCTTTAAGTTTCTCATCAAATTCCTTGATGCTGGTTTTTAGTCTGGACGTTTGCGCTTTGGCTTCTTCAGCCTCTTCCTTTTTCCCTTGTTTCATCAGCATCCCTATAGACTTGGCATACTGATTCATTTGTTGTTTGGCCTGGTCAGCTTTCTGGATAGAGGCTCTACGTGTCTCATCCAGTTGAAGAATCTTCGCCACTGTGGTTCTTGCGTCCTGAATATGGCGTTTCTCTAGTCCCAGAATGACCTCCTCAGATTTATTTCTCAGTACCTGAATTTCTAGCATGTTTCAAATGTTTTTTGCGAAATAACAAAATGCCTGCTTTATACGTAAATTACTTGTAAGCTATTATGGTACGATACAATATTATTTTTTGGAAAACTGGCAATAGTTTTCTTCATTTGTACCGTAATCAGTCCTTCGCTAAATAGCCTTCATTAGCTTTTCACAATATCATTCACATTACACACCAACATCATCCGCACGGATGAAGTTACATTCAAACCTTTTTACATTCTAAAAAACGTTATATCACATTTCCATGTACGATATTATAGAATTGAATAATAATGATCTCTCTGAATTACAGGAGATCGCTAAAAAATTGGGGATTAGGGAATTCGAAAAAATGGCTAAGCAGGATTTAATCTTCAAGATCCTGGATAAGCAAGCTGTGATGTCAGAAACTGAACTGGCAGAAATCAAAACAGGAAATTCTGAGGGGGGAGAAGCTGCAGAGGAAGAAAAGAAACCTAAAGCTAAACCAGCCCGCAAACGCAAAACGACCCCAAAAAGTAAGAAAAAAGAAGAAGAGGCTCCTAAAGAGGAGATAAAAGCAGAACCTGTAGCAGAGGCAGCTCCTGAAGAATCTAATGGAGTAGAAGAAGCACCTGTAGCAGCTGCAGAAGAAGTCGTTCAGGAAAAAGAGCCTAAGCCTAGAAAAAGTGCTCGTAAGAAGAAGATGCCTTCTAAATCCTCAGAAGGAAGAAATGACCAGCATAGAGAAAGAGAAGAAAGCAATACAGATGATTTTGACGGAGTAATCAGTAACCAGGGAGTGCTGGAAGTTATTCCTGAAGGATATGGTTTCCTCAGATCATCAGAATATAACTATTTACCATCACCAGATGACATTTATGTGTCTCCCTCTCAAATAAAATTATTTGGGTTGAAAACAGGTGATACTGTCTTTGGTCAGATCAGACCCCCCAAGGAGGGAGAACGTTATTTTGCCCTGCTGAAAGTAGAGAGCATTAATGGACGTACACCGGAAGAAGTGAGAGATAGGATCTACTTTGACCACCTTACCCCTCTTTTCCCGGATGAGAAATTTGTATTGTCAGATGACAAGGGAGGAAACGACCTTTCTCTGAGAATCATAGACCTGTTCTCGCCTATAGGGAAGGGACAGCGTGGATTGATCGTAGCCCAGCCTAAAACGGGTAAGACCATTCTTCTACAAAAAGTAGCTAATGCCATAGCTGCTCAGCATCCTGAAGCTTACTTGATCATTCTCCTGGTGGATGAACGTCCTGAGGAGGTTACAGACATGGCTCGTAACGTAAATGCAGAGGTGATTGCCTCTACCTTTGATGAGCCAGCTGAGCGTCATGTACAGGTAGCTAAGATCGTTCTGGAGAAAGCTAAGAGAATGGTAGAGTGTGGACATGATGTGGTGATCCTGCTGGATTC
This sequence comes from Bacteroidota bacterium, assembly GCA_038520955.1. Classification (GTDB taxonomy): domain Bacteria; phylum Bacteroidota; class Bacteroidia; order J057; family J057; genus JBCBKZ01. The sequence goes on from JBCBKZ010000447.1 coordinate 1,697, forward strand.
TATCACACGTCTGGCAAGAGCGCACAACACATGTATGCCTGCTTCCGGTAAGATTCTTTCCGGTGGTGTGGATGCTAACGCCCTACACAAGCCTAAGCGTTTCTTTGGTGCTGCCAGAAACATCGAGTTTGGTGGTTCACTGACCATCCTGGCTACAGCTCTGATTGAAACTGGAAGTAAAATGGATGAGGTAATCTTTGAAGAATTCAAGGGTACCGGTAACATGGAGCTTCAGCTTGACCGTAGACTGGCCAACAGAAGAGTGTATCCTGCTATAGATGTGATGGCTTCAGGAACACGTAGAGAAGATCTTCTCATGGATCCTGCAGATATCAGCCGTATTTGGGTACTAAGGAAGTTCATGGCTGATATGAACCCTGTGGAGGGAATGGAATTCTTACGTGATAGAATGAATAATACAGCGAGTAATGAGGAATTCCTCTTATCCATGAATGGATAACGAGAAAGTAGTTCTCATGAAGAATAGATACAGGGGGCCGATGTCCCCCTTTTTTTATACCCTAATGCCCACATGATCTGCGTACAGGTAGATGTTTAGGAGACCATTGGTATTTCGGGTTTTTTTCATGGCTTCTTTGATGGTGAGAATATGGGTAAAGGTCAGCTCATGTTCATATACCATCCCCAGCTTGTTAGCGTCGTATTTCATGATATCTTCCCTACTCATGCGTTTCTCAGTAAAGAAGAAGAAAATCTCTTCATCACAGGTGCCGCTAGAGGGGAAGAATCCGCTTTTATTTAAGCTGATCACTTCTGACGGGTCCAGCTTGATCCCCGCTTCCTCTTCTGCCTCTCTGATAGCTACCATTTTAGGGTCATCCTCTCCATCTACCATGCCTGCGACATGCTCATAAATGAGCCCACCATCACAGATACGTCTTTGGCTGACCATGAGCAGGAATCTTTCTTCTGTTTGCTCATCTATCAGGCAGATGAGAATAGACACTACCTGACCTTTAATCAGGCACAGAGGAGGGATCTTTCCTCCTTCCGGTACCTGTGCATCCAGAAGAACCAGGGAGAACAGGACTTCCCCATTATGACGGTGTCGGGTATATACTTCTTCTATTCCATTTACTGTTAGGCCGTTTTGGTTGAGCTTTTCTTTCCACTGCTTAAACTTTGGGGCTTCTTCCAGACGTTCTTTCATATAATTCAGGATTTTTGATAAATCTACAGATTAAATACTGTAGGTTCGGCATACATTCTGTACCTTAATTCGTCAGCTGTCGTATATTTTGGAGGGCAGAAAATATACATACCCTCCCGTTAAATTGAAGAAACTCTTGACATGAAGGGACCCTTTAAATTCATCATTTTAGGTGCCATTGCCATAGGAGCTTTGGTAGCCCTTTCCTACTACCAACGCGTGTTCTCCTCTAATGTAGTGATAGAGGATGGAGAAGAAACGGCATTTTACATCCCTACAGGTTCTGACTATGTAACAGTAGGAGAAAAACTGCTGGCAGAGAAGAGAATAAGAAATGCCAAAGCTTTTCACTGGGTGGCGGAAAAAATGAATTATCCTAATCATGTATATCCGGGCAGGTATATGTTGAAAGACGGGATGAGCACCAGAGAACTGGTAACCCTTCTCAGGTCGGGAAAGCAGGCTCCTATGCGATTTACCTTTAATAAGTTTAGGTCCCTGGAGGATTTTGCTGTACACACTGCAGAGAACCTGGAAATGACCAAAACAGCCCTGATGCAGACGCTGGATGATGAAGAGTACCTAAAGACCATGGGACTCACCAAGGAAACTGTCATGGGGATTCTGGTCCCTAATACCTACGAATTATACTGGAATGTTTCTCCACAAGCCTTTGTAGACAGGATGTACAAGGAGTATAGAGCTTTCTGGGATAAGAATGACAGAAACCAGAGAAGAACTAACTGGGGCCTTACACGCATGGAAGTGATGACGCTGGCTTCCATAGTAGAAGAGGAGACCAATAAGACTGATGAGAAAGCGACTATGGCTGGCGTCTACCTCAATAGAATCAGAACAGGAATGCTTTTACAAGCAGATCCTACCGTAAGATATGCACATCAGGACTTCACCATCAAAAGGGTGCTGAATTCTCATTTAGCGTATGATCATCCTTACAACACCTATAAGTATAAGGGAGTGCCTCCGGGACCTATCTGTACGCCTTCTATTCCTTCCATAGATGCCGTCTTAAACGGAGAAAGACATGACTACTTCTACTTCTGTGTAAGAGTGGACGGCTCTGGCTATCATCATTTCTCTAAATCCTTAGAGGAGCATCTTGGCTATGCCAGGCAATATCACAGCTTGCTGGATTCAAAGGGGATTAAGTAGTAGGTATCAGAGAGAGGAAGGAGAGTAGGAGATGAATACTCATTGATAACTGATACGGAAAGGTGCATTATTCAATTGTAGAATTTCCCATGTTTTTGCCTTTTCTGATTACATAGTATTCGTGTTCTCCGTCTAACTACCTGAATAAGTATATATTTCTACCTTAAATGCCTGTTCAGCAAATGGTTAGCTGCTCTGGGGATAGGTGGAGATTTTGGGCCTTATTCCTTTATTGTACTACTCCCATATTGTTTTCCTCTAAAATCGAACTTTTCCTTACCATTAAAACAGCAGTTATTACCATTCATGCACGAAGCCTCCGCCTGCCCTGCCTATTTGCGTAATATTACTTTTGAAAGGGCGATAATCCTGGATTACAAGAGCAAGGGCTAGGGTAGATTCATCCACTTAGTGGGTTTGAGTCCCCTAGTTTTTTTATGGTTAAACGCCAGATTATTACCTCTTACTTACCTCTCTCCTGTCTTTTTATCCCTCCAGAGAACTATCTTTCACTTAAGTAGTTTATAGGAAAAAGCTAATATTATTTATGGAGATTTTTGGATCATTTGTTCCCGTGGTGGGATTACTCCTCCTCGCTATCATAGGGCTAATAGTTACCGTTTTTTATATGGTAAAGCCTAAGACAAAATAAAAGAAGGCTCTGGATTTCACCTAAATCCAGAGCCTCTATATTCTCTCTGAGAAGTATTAATGTGTGATAACAGGGTCCAGAGTTTTGGCCTGCTCCACAAACTGGGTTACCTGGCTAAGGGAAGGCACCTGACGAACCAATTTTTTCTCAGCATTTACCTCTATCATTTTCTGATACAAGTTATCAGGTCTTCTGTTTCTTAGTTCCTTCACGGTATCTACTCCGGAAGCTTCCAGCAATTCTGAATACTGTGTA
>JBCBKZ010000448.1:0-4947 GCA_038520955.1 Bacteroidota bacterium
ACTGATTCCTACTGAGAAGGTATTTGAGATGCGCAACGGTAAAAAGAAGCTGAGAGAAAGAAACTTTCTTCCCGGATACATCCTGATGGAATGTGAGTTAGTTGCTGAACTCATTCCTGTAGTGAAGGAAATACCCAATGTGATTGGGTTTTTGAGTGATAGAAAAGGAAGTGATCCGGTTCCATTAAGACAGTCGGAAGTAAACAGGATCCTCGGGAAAGTGGATGAGATGAATGATAAGGGCGAAATGCCTGAGGAGCCATTCATCAAAGGTGAACCAGTGAAAGTAATGGCCGGACCATTTAATGGCTTCACAGGTATCATCGATGAGGTGTACGAGGATAAGAAAAAATTGAAGGTGGTAGTGAAAATCTTCGGGCGTAATACCCCGCTTGAGTTGAACTACTTCCAGGTTGAAAAAGAATACTAATCATTTGAGATCAGCTGTCAGGACTGGATTGTGAGCTCCGGACCTGCAAAGCTTCCCCGCTGAAATCAAAGGTAGTATATATGAACCCGTGAAAACGGGATTGGCTTCACAATTTTGAGTGTATGGCTAAGCAAATTGAAACGTATGTAAAGCTTCAGGTAAGGGGTGGACAAGCCAATCCTTCACCGCCGATCGGACCCGCTTTGGGTGCCAAGGGGCTGAACATCATGGAGTTTTGTAAGCGCTTTAACGCTCAGACCCAGGATAAAATGGGCCAGGTTCTACCTGTGGTAATCACAGTTTATGTAGACAAGAGCTTCGATTTTATCATTAAAACCCCACCAGCAGCAGTATTGCTGATGAACGCAGCTAAGTTGAAGAAAGGTTCTTCTGAGCCTAACAGAAATAAGGTTGCCAAGGTGAGCTGGGATGACGTTAGAACAATTGCAGAAACCAAGATGCCTGATCTTAACTGTTTTACAGTAGAGTCAGGAATGAGGATGGTAGCAGGAACGGCGAGAAGTATGGGTATTACTGTAGAAGGTAACCCACCCTGGGAACAAGAAGCAAACTAAATCATGGTTGCTGTCTCTAAAGAGATAGCCCAATAATAAATAACCATGGCAGGAAAGAAATACAAAGAAGCCGCGGCTAGGATAGACAGCGAAAAAGCATACGACCTGAAGGAAGCTTGCGCATTAGCGAAAGAAACCTCCTTCACTAAGTTTGATGCTTCCGTTGAAGTTCACGTACGACTTGGGGTAGACCCAAGGCAGGCTGACCAGATGGTGAGAGGGGTGGCAACACTTCCTCATGGAACTGGTAAAGAGGTTACTGTATTGGTGTTAACCGGACCTGATAAAGAGGAGGCTGCTAGAGAAGCAGGCGCAGATCATGTAGGGCTGGATGAGTACATCCAGAAGATTCAGGGTGGTTGGACTGATGTGGACGTAGTAATATGTTCTCCTGACGTAATGCCTAAGGTAGGACGTTTGGGACGTGTGCTAGGACCTCGTGGCCTTATGCCTAACCCTAAAAGTGGTACAGTGACTCCTGATGTCGCAAAGGCAGTAAAAGAAGTAAAAGCCGGAAAGATTGATTTCCGTGTAGACAAGACCGGTATTGTACATACGGCTGTAGGTAAAGTATCCTTTTCAGTAGATCAGATTATTGATAATACTACAGAACTTCTCCAGACGCTACATCGTCTGAAGCCTAGTTCTTCTAAAGGGACTTACTTTAAATCCATCGTTGTTACAACTACTATGGGTCCCGGTATTAAGTTAGATAAGGCGACTGTTCCAGGCATTTAATCCAAAAGATTATGACAAAACAAGAGAAAATAGCCTTTGTAGATGAGTTGACGGAAGACTTCAAAACATTCCCTAACTTCTACATCACTGATGCCGGAGGACTGACCGTAGCTGAAATGCACGAACTGCGTAAGCTTTGTTTTGAGAAAAACATCAAATTGAAAGTAATCAAGAACACGCTGATCCGTAAAGCACTGGAGAAGTTGGATGGAGATTACTCTGAGCTATTTGATAGCCTGAAGCAGCAGTCATCTGTGTTTTTTACTACAGCAGAAACACCCAATGTACCGGCAAAGATCATAAAGCAATTCCGTGAAGGAAGTGAAAGACCTCTGTTGAAAGCTGCTTGTATAGAAACAGCAGTATTCCTGGGGGATGATAACCTGGAGTCTCTAACTAAGCTTAAGTCTAAGGCTGAGCTAATCGGAGAGATCATAGGATTGCTACAGAGCCCAGCAAAGAATGTTATTTCTGCCCTGTCTTCAGGAGGAGGAAAGATTGCTGGTATCTTAAAAACTTTATCAGAAAAAGAAGAATCTGGTTCTTAATTATTACTAAAAAAACTAATCAAGCAATATCATGGCAGATTTGAAAGCATTTGCTGAACAGCTTGTTAACCTGACCGTTAAAGAAGTAAACGAGCTGGCTGACATTTTAAAAGAAGAATACGGCATTGAACCTGCTGCCGCTGCAGCCGTAGCAGTAGCACCTGGTGCCGGTGGTGGTGAAGGAGGAGCAGCTGCTGCAGAGCAGACTGAATTTGACGTAATCCTGGTAAGCGCAGGAGGTTCTAAACTTAATGTAGTGAAAGTCGTAAAATCACTTACGGGTCTGGGACTGAAAGAAGCAAAAGCCAAGGTTGATGAAGCTCCCGGAGCTATCAAGGAAAAAGTATCAAAAGAAGAAGCAGAAGATATCAAGAAACAATTGGAAGAAGCTGGTGCAGAGGTAGAGTTGAAGTAACAATCTATGATTAGACTGATATTTCATTCTATCTAACTGTAAGATAGACCTGATTCATTGTAATCAGGTCTATTTCCCTATTTCATAAATTTCGAATACTTCTACTACTCTCTACGTTCTTTAAGTGGTATCACCTTTAAATATAAGAGCTTGACTAGCACAACAAAACCCAAGCGGATCTCTTTCTCTCGTATTAACAAGATCATAGATTACCCGGACTTCTTGGAAGTACAGTTGAGATCTTTCCAGGAATTCATGCAGGTGGACACCCCACCAAACAAGCGTAAAGATGAAGGTTTATACAAGGTTTTCAAAGAAAATTTCCCGATAACAGACGCCCGAGAAAACTTTGTGCTGGAGTTCATGGATTACTACATTGATCCACCTCGTTACACCATACAAGAGTGTAAAAGACGAGGACTCACCCACTCAGTCGCGCTTAAAGCCAAACTATTTCTGTATTGTACAGACCCCGAAAATGAAGATTTTGAACCTGTAACTCAGGAAGTTTACCTAGGTAACATTCCTTACATGACAAACAACGGTACGTTTATCATCAATGGTGCTGAACGTGTTGTCGTAAGTCAGTTACACCGTTCACCTGGGGTATTCTTTGGCCAGTCTTTCCACGCTAATGGTTCTAAGCTATACTCTGCCAGAATCATTCCTTTTAAAGGATCCTGGATAGAATTCTCCACTGACGTTAATAACGTGATGTACGCATACATTGACAGGAAGAAGAAATTTCCTGTTACTACTTTGATGCGTGCCATCGGATATGGGTCAGATAAAGATATTCTGGAAATCTTTGGTCTGGCAGAAGAGGTGAAAATTACTAAAGCCAATTTGAAGAAATCTATCGGAAGAAAATTGGCAGCACGTATTCTACGTACCTGGACTGAAGACTTTGTGGATGAGGATACGGGTGAAGTAGTTTCTATCACTCGTAATGAGGTACTGTTCGAGCGTGATCACATCATTGATAAGGATGATCAGGAGCAGATTCTGGATTCTGGAGTAAGTAGTATGATTTTGGTAGCTTCTGGTACTAATGCTGCAGAATACTCCATTATCTATAACACCCTGCAGAAAGATAACTCTAACTCAGCCAGTGAAGCGGTAGATTTGATTTACCGCCAGCTAAGAAACGCTGAACCACCAGACGAGGAAACAGCATGTGGGGTAATCGATAAGCTGTTCTTCTCTGATAAAAGATATGACCTGGGGGAAGTAGGAAGATACCGAGTGAATAAGAAACTTCACGGTACTTATGACGAAGACAGCCAGGTACTCACCAAGAGCGATATTATCAAAATCGTTGAATTCTTGGTTGAACTGCAGAACAGTAAAATGCACGTCGATGATATCGACCACCTTAGCAACCGTCGTGTTCGTACCGTAGGGGAGCAGCTGTATTCTCAGTTTAGTGTAGGCTTAGCACGTATGGCCAGAACCATACGTGAGCGTATGAACATCAGAGACAATGAGTTATTTACGCCTTCTGACCTGATCAACGCCAGAACACTTTCCAGTGTGATTAACTCCTTCTTTGGAACTAATCAGCTGAGCCAGTTCTTGGACCAAACTAACCCTCTGTCTGAGGTAACACATAAAAGAAGGGTATCTGCCCTGGGACCTGGAGGTCTTTCTCGTGAAAGAGCAGGCTTTGAGGTAAGGGACGTTCACTATACCCACTACGGAAGACTTTGTCCTATTGAGACTCCTGAGGGACCTAATATTGGACTGATTTCTTCTCTGTGTACCTATGCTAAAATAAATGATATGGGATTCATTGAAACCCCATATCGTAAAGTAGATGAGGGGTCTGTTTCTAAGGAAACTACCTACCTGAGTGCAGAGGAAGAGGATAACCTGATCATTGCACAGTCAAATGCGCCTGTAAGTGATGAAGGAAAATTTGTCAATCCTCGTGTGAAGGCCAGAAAAATGGGAGACTTCCCGGTCGTAGAGCCAGAAAATGTGGCTTACATGGACGTAGCACCTAACCAGATTGTAAGTGTGGCTGCATCCCTGATACCATTCCTGGAGAATGACGATGCAAACCGTGCCCTGATGGGATCTAACATGCAGCGTCAGGCAGTACCACTTCTTCAGCCTAAGGCACCTATTGTAGGTACAGGGATTGAAGAGAAGGTAGCTATTGACTCCCGAGCCATGATGCTCTCTGAAGGAGAAGGGGTAGTAGAGTATGTAGACGGTTCCAAGGTAGTTATCCGCTAC
>JBCBKZ010000449.1:0-4939 GCA_038520955.1 Bacteroidota bacterium
AGAATGAGAAAGAAATGATATACAGAATGACTGAGTATGCTGGTATTTTACTTAGAAAATATCAAATCCCAGTTAAGCAGTTTGTCGTATACCTGGGAAATGAGCAAGCTAAGATGGTGTCAAGGCTTCCTGATAATGAGATTATTTCTGGATTTGAGCTGCTCAGCATAAATACATTTCCTTATCAGCGGTTTCTGACTTCCAATGCACCTGAGGTTATTATTTTTGGAATCTTAGCTGACTTTGAAGGTAAGGACCCCAAAGATGCCAGTAGAGTCATCCTTGAGAAACTTCTGGCATTGAATCTGGATGATAGCTTACTAGGGAAGTATATCTCTCAACTGGAAATCTTAAGTAATCTTCGTAACTTAAATCAGATAGTTAACCAATCTATACGTGCTATGCCAGTAACATTAGACATACGGAAAAGCAGCTTCTATCAAGAAGGCTTGAAAGAAGGTAAGAAGGAAGGAATGAAGGAGGGTAAAGAGGAAGCGATGGTAGAAGTCCTTAAAAGTATGGACAAACGTGGTATGTCTATATCTGAGATGGCCGAAATTGTGGGTGTTTCTCAAGAATACGTAGAAAGTGTGATCAATAAGAAAGGATAAAGTATATTTTTTATTTACAAAATCACTGTCTTATTCCCATAGACAAATACTCGATCCCTAAAGACTAACTGAACAGCCTTGGCGAGAGTGAGCTTTTCTATTTCCTTTCCAGCCTTAGACATATCCTTTACACTGTAGCGATGATTCACGTGGGTAACCTCCTGATGAATGATAGGACCCTGATCCAGGTCTTCATTCACAAAGTGGGCAGTAGCGCCTATAAGCTTTACCCCGCGGTTGAAGGCCTGACGGTAAGGGTTAGCTCCTATGAAGGCAGGTAGGAAGGAGTGATGGATGTTGATCATCCGGTTAGGGTAGGCGCGGGTAAACTCAGGGGTGAGTATGCGCATATACTTGGCCAGGATGAGGTAGTCTGGCTGGTAGATGTTGAGGGTTCTCTTGACAGCCTCTTCGTGTTCCTCCCTACTCACATGCTCATGGGTGATGTAGTGGAAGGGAATACCGAAGGAGCCTACCAATGACTGCAAATGCTTATGGTTAGAAATGACTGCCAGTATATTGGCATTCAGCTCATTGAACTTATGTCTGATGAGTAGGTCGCCCAGGCAGTGATGTTCCTTGGTAGCCATCACGACTACTTCTTTGTTCTTCTTCGGATTTAGTCTGATTCGGGCACCCTTGGGTAATGCTGCAGTTAGGGTACCAATTAACTCCTGCTCGTTAATCTCTCCCTCAAACTCCGTACGCATGAAGAAGTGGTTACTGGGCACCTCCACAAATTCATCGTTCAGAATCACGTTCACATTCAGTTTGTAGAGGATGTCAGTGATCAGATAAATGAGCCCCTTATCATCTTCACAGTCTATCAGAAGTATATGTGCTGACATAAAATCGACATTTGCGATGCAAATTAACGGGATTAATGTTGGCAATCCCTATCTTTAGTCTAAATTTATCTAATCCCCATAGAATGGGTCTTCTGGCACTTGCATTGGCTCCCATAGCATTCATTTTCACCTACGTATACCTAATGGATAGGCACGAGCGTGAGCCGTTGATCTATCTGATCGTATCATTTGTATTGGGGATTCTCACTGCTTTTCCGGTAGTCTACATAGGAGAAAAAATTCAGCTGCTAACAGGCGTGTCCGAGCATGTCTCTCCCCTGGAGTTACTGGTGTATGCCTTTGTGGTAGTAGCCCTCACAGAAGAGGGAATGAAGTACCTGGTACTGAGGTTTTATAACTATCCCCAAAAAGAGTTTGATGAGCCCTATGATGGTATTATGTATGGTGTGGCTGTTTCTCTGGGCTTTGCCTCTATAGAGAACGTGCTCTATGTCTTTGGGAGTACGGGGACAGAGTTTGAAACGGGCTTAGTCAGGATGTTTACGGCTGTACCTGCCCACGCCATGTTTGGCGTTATGATGGGCTATCATGTGGGTAAGGCTAAGTTCCTCACCACTTCCATGCGTACTTGGGAGCATTTTATAGGATTAGGAACAGCCGTCCTGTTTCATGGCTTATATGATTACTTCCTCTTTCTGGGAGAAGCCTACTTTATCCCCTTAGCTATATTTATTCTCATCTTTGGAATCAGACTTGCCAGAAAAGCCATAGGGGAGCATCAGGAAAACTCGCCCCATAAGGAGGAGGGACTTTAGAGAAGTATGGACCACACAGAATTACAAGCCTTACTGGATCTTAAATACGATCAGTTTAATAAGCCCGGATTTATAGAAGATGACCCTGTGAGCATTCCTCATATGTTCAGGAAGAAGGAGGACATAGAAATCTCTGCCTTTCTTTCAGCGGTAATTGCCTGGGGAAGAAGAGTCATGATCATTAAGAATGCCAACAGGCTGGTGGAGATGATGGACATGGCGCCTCATGATTTCATTCTCAATGCCTCAGAACACGACATGGAACCCTTGACCTCCTTTGTTCACAGGACCTTTAATGGAGAGGACTGCCTCGCGCTTATCCAAGCCTTAAGAAGAGTGTATCAGGACTTTGGGGGGCTGGAGAATATATTCTCTTCGGCTATCAAGCCTTCTGATGATACCGTCTACGAAGGCATAGAACATGCCCGAAGCGTGTTGCTTGCTACAGAAGGCTTCCCGGCCAGAACCTATAAGCATGTAGCCAGTCCGGCCAGAGGGTCTGCCGCCAAAAGGATCAATATGTTTCTGAGGTGGATGGTGAGAAATGACGGAAGAGGCGTAGACTTTGGGATATGGAAAAACATAGCTTCCAGCCAGCTCATTTGTCCCTTAGATGTGCATACCGGGAATGTGGCTCGCAAGCTGGGATTGTTAGAAAGGAAGCAAAACGACTGGAAAGCGGCTCTGGAACTCACCACCAATTTGAGGAAATTCTCTGCTGAAGACCCTGTAAAGTATGATTTTAGCCTATTCGGCCTGGGTGTCTTTGAAGCATTTTAGGATGTAATAAGTAGGGCGATTGTGTAGTTTTTTATGGTAACATGAAAGTTCAATATGCCGTTAATTATTTAGACTGTAATTAACAGCTATGCATCACAAACTCCTATCCATAACCCTGGTACTGGCAATGATAGCCGGACTAAGTCTGCAATTGCGTTCCTATTCAGATGGACCACCCGCAGGAAGAACAGGCGCCCCCGGAGAATTAACCTGTAATGTTGGCTACTGTCATAGTGATTATCAACCTAATCCCTCTGACGCCATCAGCTTCATTTCTACCAGCATACCGGAAGACGGATACGTACCCGGAGAAACCTATGATATTACCGTAGGGATCAAGAAACCCGGTATGAAGCGCTTTGGCTTCCAATGGACGGCTGTTTCAGAAAATACCTCTCAAGGCTTAGGAGAAATCATCAGTGTAGATGATAATCAGACACAGCTTTCTTCTGAGAATGAGAAAACCTATATCATGCACCAAATAGCGCCTGTAATGGATGACAGTTCTTTCTGGAATTTTCAGTGGAAGGCGCCTTTGTCTGATACAGATGATGCTGTTTTCTACATGGCCTTTGTTACCTCTAATAATAATGGCTTCCGCACAGGGGATTATGTAGTGCTGGATACGCTCAAAGTAAATTCACAACTCACCACTAGTTATCAGGATAGGCTTTCTGACCAGTACAAGCTAAAGACCTATTTAGCAGGGGAGAATCTAGTCATGGAAGGAATGCTGGAGAATCCCCTTCCTTTTCAGTTGACCATCATGGACCTGGGCGGAAGAAGCGTAGGAAGTGTCAGAATTATGCCTCACGCACATGAGTGGGAGTGGAAGTTCCCAAGAGATATGCTGGTAAATGGGGTCTATCTGGTAACTGCTTCCAATGATGAGTTTACTATCAGTAGGAAGATAGCCATTCACTAATTTCCAAGAATTACCATTTTTTCATTTGAAACTATGCGGTTTTGTTCCAGAAGCTGGATCTGGTAGATACCAGGCGATAGGGTAGGGGTAAGCTCTTTATTCCCTGAAGCAGGATTCCAGCGATCAGAGAATACCCTTTGTCCGGTAAGTGAGTAAATAACTATGGTTAATTCCCTGAATGTAGCCTCTGTTTGAAGATAAAAGGTGGCATTAGTGGGATTGGGGAATAGCCTAATCTGTTTCTCCTCATCCAACACATCTCCATTAGATACACTGAGACAACTTCCTTGCTCCAGGAGATTCCTTTGGCAAAAGGCAAATTGTATGACATCAGCATGCGCCCCATCATACAGGAGGGAATCTGCCTCTATGAACAGTAATGCGGCATCGCCTATCTCCATACCCCTATAGTTACTGTAGACTTCCTGAAGAATGAGTCTGTCTGTGATATCACCTCCCAATTCCTGATGAAGGTCAGTGAGAACTGAGCTCCAGATGCCCCCGAAGTCGTAGACATTGGTGCCGGAAGGCGGGTAGGTTTGTATGCCGTTAGCTACTCTCCCTTGCCAAAACTCATTATGGCCATCCCAGTTAAATAGGTTAAACCATTCAAAATCTGATAACTGCTGAGAATAGCGAGCGGCGATATAATCAGAGAATCCTTCATCTACGGCTCTATGCTCAAAACCTGAAGGCGTAAATCCTATGGCGTCATAAGATAGGGCATGCCCATACTCATGAATGATGACATCTGCATCTTCTGCGTCGTCTACACCTCCATCTCCAAAGAGGATATAGGCTTCTTCCCCTCTCACAAAAAAGCCGGAGCCATCAGTGTCTTCTAGTCCGTGTGCATCCACACGAACCGGATAATTATGTAGGGTAGTAAAGCCTAAGCTCTGTATGTAGCGCTGGAAACTGTCTATATGATAGTAACACATCACATCCTCAAAGAAAGACTGATCTCTGGTAAAGTAGAAGGTGTTATCAGAGGAGGTA
>JBCBKZ010000044.1:0-15166 GCA_038520955.1 Bacteroidota bacterium
GCACCGAAACCCTTACTCAGCACCATTTCTTTATCTGACCATAGTGGATAAGGCAAGCTTTGCTTATTGATAAAGGTCTGAATAGGTTTCTGGTTATCAGGGCTTACACCTACTACAGCATACCCTTTTTCTACAAAAGTTTCATAGTGATCCCTTAGGCTACAGGCCTCCTTGGTACAACCGGGCGTATTAGCTTTAGGATAGAAAAACAGGATGAGTTTCTGACCTAGATAGTCTTTGACAGAAACTTCTTTTCCTTCATGATCTAGTACTGTATCTGTGGGGGCAGGACTTCCTACCTGAATAAAGTTTGACATAGGAATATGGTTAGCTTGAATGACACTAGGCTAACTCAGGGAAAGGCTGGATTGTTTTTTGAAAATGGCTAGTTGAAAGATAATAGGTAAGAAGCTTTCGCGATGTTTCCCATTCCGTCAGGAACTTCCAGTTCCAGAACATGATTGCCTTTAGCAGGTCTGTTTTCCAGTGGGCAGTACAGGAGGTCATATCTGGGGTCCCAGATAAAGAGTACCCACTTTCCATCTATGTATCCTTTCACTTTACCGTAGGCTATCCCACTCAGGTTTTCGTCTACTTTTAAGCGGAGAGAGGAGGTAGATCGGGAAACGACTTTCCCTTCACGGAAGTTAATAGGGATAAGACGAGGGGGCTGATCATCTCGCATGATGGTAAACCTTCCCATACTTCTGGTGAGGGCTGTGAGGTTGTTCTCTTCTCCCACTTCTGATCTCATCCCATACCATTTCTCATCATCTTCATCCCACTCTGCAATCATGAGTTTTTCAGTAGGCGTACCTTCCGGGATAGGCAAACTCATGTAGTAGGACCTGAAGAGCGGAATTCCTTTTCTACCGATTTCGTAGAGGGAACCTATTCCGTCTGAAACGGCCGGCAGTTCTTCCACATTGATAGAGGTACATGAGAAAACAGACCGCTGTGGAAAGAATAAGTGGACATCTCCTTTTCTAACAAAGTTATTTACCTCAGGGAGTACGTCTTCTGAGAAATGAAAGCTCAAAGGCTCATTTTTATCTGGAAAAGAAACTTGCGTTGGGTAATCCCCCTCAGATAAAGGCCATAGATAGACCAGTCGGTTACCTTTCATATAAGCTGGATTCCAGCTTTTTTCATTTCCACTGATAATGCTGGTAGCTAAGCCTTTCAGGTAAGGCGTAGTAGGATTCGTAGCAGTGAGGACTAATACATTACGCTTCACCTCATAAGAAATACTGGGCGTTCTCTTATTAATAAGAGCCTTAGGAAGGGAGGAAGAAGAGGGTTTTTGTCTGATTCTCCCAGAGAGGGTAGTTAAGTTCCCGGCCCCATCTTTCAGCTTAAGGGTATAGTTGTGGATCTCTTCATCATTAAGAGAAATAATACCTCTATACTTGTGCTCGTATATGGAAACAAATCTATTTCCCTTATCTACATAGGCCTTCTGAAACCTTCTGTCGGTCTTCTGATAAACCGCCTCGTCTATATGTTGGTGGATATACCTTCTGTCATCAAAGGAGAATTTTTCTATTCTCAGGTCATAGATCAACTTATTATCCAGGAAGAGTTGGGCGTAGTTAATTCCGCAGTGATTATAGGCCGCATCCTTTTTGTCATGACCATGGTATTCCAGCCCTATGGGCCCTTCAATGTCTATGACAGAAGGGATGGTATACTTCCCATTACTTCCCACAGGATTTAAGGTAAGCTTTCTGTATTCTCCCCTGATTCTGGAGCTACTACTGAGGGGTTCAAAGCCTACTGTCCTCAGGATGGGGGGGATGTTATCCTTAATCTCATTTGGGTAATAGGTCAAAGGGTCTATAATATTTTCCAGAGAATCCCGAATTTCGAAATGGAGATGTGGTCCAAAGGATCTACCGGAATTTCCTGCATAAGCGATGATCTGGCCCCGTTTTACAGGGAACACATGTTCTTCCGGGTATACTTCTTGGGGAAATTTCTCAAAGTGATATTGGATATCACGCATATAGGCCTGCAGAGTATCTGCAAATCTGTCCAGGTGTCCGTAGAGAGAAAAGTTCCCATCAGGATGTTTGAGGTAGACGGCATTTCCATATCCGTTAGGGCTGGCATTAATCCTGTATACATAGCCATCATCTATGGCATAGACAGGGTCGCCTACTCTCCCCCCTACCTTTATGTCCAGGCCTGTGTGGAAATGGCTGGACCGTAACTCTCCGAAAGTTCCGGAAAGAGACCTGTGCATGTCCAACGGAAACCTATATCGCCCCTCTGCCAACCGGAATGATACCAGTGCCAGCAGAATGCCTATAAGCGGTATGATGACCAGTCTATTATTTGACATGGAAATCCAGAAGCTTTTTACCTTCCAGATTGGCCTCTATGTGATCACCTACGTGAACCTGACCTACTCCTTCAGGTGTACCTGTAAAAATTAAGTCTCCTTTTTTGATGGTGATAAACTGGGTGATGTAAGAAATGAGGTAAGGGACAGAGAAAATCATGTCTCCTGTATGGCCCTTCTGTCTCAGTTCTCCATTTATGGAACAGGTGAAATTTACATTTCCAAGATCCGAGAACTCCTCCGGTGGAAGGAATTCAGAAACGGGTGCAGCATCATTAAAGCCTTTAGCCAACGTCCAGGGGTGCCCTTTCTTTTTAGCTTCAGACTGAATATCTCTAGCTGTAAAATCTATACCCAGACCTATACCATCTATATAAGAATCTACAAATTTCTCTTCAATAAATTTCCCTTCTCTGCTTACTCTTAACACCAGCTCACATTCATAGTGAATATTCTCAGAGAATTCAGGATGATAAAAATCTTTGTTATTCCTCAACACAGAAGTGTCAGGCTTAAAAAATATCAACGGTTTTTTGGGGACAGGATTAGATAGTTCCTTGGCATGCTCTACGTAGTTTCTCCCTACACAAATGATTTTCATAGGACAGGCTTGTAATGTTGTTTATTAAATGTTACTCACAAAAATCTTTTGTGAGTGGCGCATTGTCAAATAAGTCTCCTAGGGTCACGCTTTCTTCCCCTACAACATATCCCTCTTCTGCTGACCAAATGGTTACCGTCTTTTCACAATCATAAATGGTGGTCCTGCTGGCTTCAGGATCTTTCCCAAAGACCAGCACCCACTGATTATCTTCCAGACTCAGCGAATAGGGCCCTCTACAATATTCTGTAAATAATTTTCCGCTGGTGGCGCCTATATGGAACTTGGTATTTCTGTACTCCATGTCCTCACCCAGGCTAAGCTTATAACCGTCTCCACAATACTCACCCATCAGCTTGGCTTTAACTTCTTCTTCTTTTGGAACAGTACTACAGGATGAAAGCAGGATAATCAGGCTAGAAAGAATGAAAGGTATGAGTGTGGGTCGTATCAACATGATCTTCAGTGATAGGAATTAATTTGCGTGTATATAACGTGCTTGACAAAGATATTCCAATAATTCGGGATTTTCCTCAATAACAGTTCCTACTACGATGATATCTGCTCCGGAATCCCATGCTTTGGTCGCATTTTCTGCAGTTCGTATCCCACCTCCTACCATTAAGGGGATGCTAAGCTGAGATTTTACTGCTTGTATCATTTCCGGAGAGACCGGTTTATCGGCTCCACTCCCTCCATCCAGATAGACCATTTGTAGGCCCAGCATTTCTCCAGCTAGTGCCGTGCAGGCAGCTATCTGGGGTTTGTGGTGAGGAATAGGAAAGGTATGACTGATATAATTAGCAGTAGTGGGCTTACCACAGTCCACCAGCATATAGCCTGTAGGGAGAATTTCAAGATTGGTTTTCTTGAGAATGGGAGCGGCTTCCACATGCTTCCCTATGAGTAGCTCCGGATTACGACCACTGATGAGTGAAAGAAAGAGAATTCCATCAGCCTCTTTCACGATCTGAGTGGGGCTACCGGGAAACAGGATCACCGGAATATCAGAATGGGCCTTGATGTACTGTACCACCTCATGTATTTCCGTGCCAGCTACCAAACTTCCTCCTACCAAAAAAACATCAGGTTTATGGGTATTAGCCAGATCCACTACCCTTTTCAGGCGTTCTGTTCCGGCTTTGTCAGGATCTATCAGTAAGGCAAGTCCTTTGCGGGAGGTACTACAGAGCAGTTGAAACTGATTCAGAAGGGATTTCTTCATGCAGGGACTAGTCTACAAATGTAAATTTAAGAAAATTTTAGGTATGGAAATAAAACAGGTCTGAATCTCCAAAGATTCAGACCTGCTGAAAGGTTTATATGGAAGTAAGTCTTATTCTACGCCGTGCATCATACGCTTAAGCAGCGGATTCAAGGCAAACATGACCAGCCCGGCAGCTACAGGTACCAGGGTAAAAATCAGGAAGAAGCCTGAAATGGAGTAGGTGGCAGAAATCTTGTCAATGAAGCTACCAGACAGACCTGCCAGGTAGTTCGCGATAGCATTGGCCAGGAACCAAACCCCGAACATCATTCCCACTAGTTTGGCGGGGGCAAGTTTACTTACAAAAGAAAGCCCTACCGGAGATACACATAACTCTCCTAATGTATGGAAGAGATAGGCGATACATAGGAAGAATAAGCTCACACTAGCTGTTTCTGCTCCCTTGGGAATATTCATCCCGCCTATAGCAAGGGCAGCAAATCCCAAACCGAGAAGAACGAGGCCTATGCCAAATTTTGTTGGACCAGAAGGGTTAAACTTACTTTCCCATATTCTGGAGAAGACAGGCGCGAAGGTGATGATGAAGAAAGAGTTTAAGATGGCAAACCAGGAGGCAGGCACCTCAGTTTGGCCTTCTATCTTTTGATTAACAGTAGCGGAAATAGCAGATTCATAATTTCCTCTATCCTCGTCCGGAATGTATTTCAACTTTCCTCTACCATCCAGGTCTATAATAGAAATCTCTTTTCCTGTTTCTAACTCTAATGGAACCCGTAAAGTAGAAGTTACTTCAGCTGCTTCCTGCTGGTAGCTAATGTCATACGCTTTCATCTTGAATTCATTCTGTAGCATCCAGAGAGCGGCTCCCCAAATGATCACAAAACTGAGTCCCAGGAAGGCTACGGAAGCAGGATATTTTTTGATGGTCCTGGAGAAGAGTTGATAAAGGAGCCAGGTAACTATGGCCAGCGGCCCAACTGTAAGTAAGGTATTGACGATTTTAAAAGCAGTTGCCTGACCTCCAGTCAGTATGCGTTGTGTGTAGTCCTTGGCAAAGATGGTCATACTACCACCTGCCTGTTCAAAGGCCATCCAGAAAAAGATGGTGAAGAAAGAGAATACCCCGATAACGATCAGTCTGTCTCTGGTAACATAAGCCGGAACATCCTCCTCTTCCTCGGCTTCTTTTGCAGCATCTTCATCAGCTGCTCTTTGAGAAGGCGCAAGTCCTATTTTTCCGAAGATATTCTGCCCAAAGTAGAACTGTAATAGCCCCAGGAACATAAAGATTCCGGCCATTCCGAATCCCCAACTCCATCCTACTTTCTCCCCAAAGTATCCACAAAGAAGAATTCCCAGGAAGGCACCAGCATTAATGCCCATATAAAATATGGTGTAAGCAGCGTCTTTCTTGACTTCATTATTTTTATAAAGTTCTCCTACTATGGAAGAGATATTAGGCTTGAAAAATCCGTTTCCGATGATAAGAAGACCTAATCCTACATAAAAGGTCATCTCTGTTTCAAATGCCAGGGATGCATGCCCCAGTGTCATTAATAATGCGCCTATCACTACAGCCCACCTAAATCCCAATAATCTATCTGCTATGAGTCCTCCTAAGATAGGAGTCAGATAAACCAGACCAGTATATAGCCCATATAGTCTGAGGGCTTCCTCTCGGGGCCATGCCCAACCTCCTGCGGCTAACTCACTGACCAGGAAAAGAACTAATATGGCTCTCATTCCATAGTAGCTGAATCTTTCCCACATTTCAGTGAAGAATAAGACGAAGAGGCCTACCGGGTGTCCCAGTATGGTCTTCTGTGATGGATCATTTAAAGATAAGGGAGCGGATTGTGACATGTTAAAGCTTTCGTTAGTGACAATGATTATATCTGACTAAACAACCATCAGAACTCATTACCTAACGTTTAGATTGAGAGCAGGATGGCGCAAACGCTCAGATGTGATTTGTATAAAACTATCATTTTAGCCCTATTCTACCAAATGGAGGGAATCCGACAAACTGGCCGACCAAACAATTGTATTATGCAATCGATTTCGTAAATATGAACTTAATGTGAGGAGAAACATAGAATTTTTTGCATCTTTGTAGCTCCCCATTCCAACCTGTGGTAATAGTATGAACCTTATTTCTCATTTCTATCTCGATAGAGAACACCCTGAAAGTCTGTACTTTGTGGGTATAGCCACCCCCGATTTGGTTTCTGTATATGATAGGAAGACGAGATTAAAAGCTGCTAATCTGCCGCTCATCATGGAAAATGAGTCCAGTCGTGAGCAGATGAGCTTCTACAATGGCATACTGCGTCACTTTGAGGTAGATGCCCTTTTCCACAGTTCTGAGTTCTTCCAAACAGAAACACAGCTTCTGGCCAGGCAGCTTAAGGACACCTTCGGAGATAAGCAGGTAAAAAGGTCTTTTTTCGTAGCCCACATTCTCCTGGAGTTGATTCTGGATAGAATTCTCATTCTCAAAGATTCCGAGTTGCTCTACTCTTTTTACAAGCATTTTCAGAATAAAGACATCCTCAAGCTGGTGTACTTCACGGAATGGGCTTGTAAGAAACCCTTACCTGGTTATGCGGCTTTCTTGTGGAAATTTGCTGAGAAGAAATTCCTCTACAACTACACAGAATGGGAATTCCTGGTCAAGGTGATAGAAAACCTGCTTAAAAAAGTAGGGATTCAGCATAATACCTACTTACATGATGTCCGCTTCATTCAGCAGCTGGAAATCTATCAGGAAGGACTTACGGAAAGATACCCTACGGCTCTACGTACACTTTCTTCTAAACTCATGGAGATTCCTTATTAGAGAATCCCTTGAGGGAAGGCCATACATCCTCTCCATTTTCGTTCTATATTCAGGAAATCCAACACTTCTGTAGGGACGTGCTGAATCCATCTGTATGTAAATGTGAATCTTTTTTTGGATTTGAATAGCTTGTATTCCGAAATAGCTTTGAATCCTTAGAAACAGCTAATCATATGCTCAGGAAAGTAGGCCTACTTACCTTTTGGGTATTATTATGTGTCATGACCGCTTGGGGACAAGCAGAACAGGTGAAGTATGGAAATGATTTTCTCAATATTGGCGTAGGGGCACGGGCTTTTGGGATGGGAAATGCACAGACTGCCGTAGCCCATGACGTGACAGCCGCCTATTGGAACCCTGCGGGGCTGGTCCAGCAAAGGCAGATCATTCAGAAACCGGAGGTAGCCCTGATGTACGCAGCCTATTTCGCAAACATAGCCACTTATAACTATGGGGCAGTAAGTATTCCCCTTTCTCCTTTGGGAGATAAACGGTTGGGGATTACCATGATCAGATTAGGGGTAGATGATATTCCCAATACCCTTAACCTCATTCGGGAAGATGGGTCATTCAATTATGATGCGGTAAGTAGTTTTTCCTCTACGGACTTTGCTACCCTGCTGAGCTACGCCTGGGTTCCTAAAAAGGTGGACGGCCTGAGTCTGGGAACATCTGTCAAGGTGATTTATCGTGGCGCGGGGGAGTTTGCTAATTCGTGGGGATTCGGGATAGACATAGGCGCTGTGTACAAAAAAGGGAACCTGAATCTGGGGGCCTCTCTTAAGGATGCCACCAATACCTTTAATGCATGGACCTTTAATACCACCACCTTTGAGGAAGCGTTTATCAATACAGGGAATGAAATTCCCAGAAATTCAGTTTTGAGAATACCTCCCTCATTGAGATTAGGGATAGCGTATAAACTAAGCTTGGCTAAACGGGTTAAGGTATTATTGGCATTAGATAGCAACACCTTTTTTGATGGGGAAAGATCTTCCCTCATTACGTTAGGGGGAATGAGTGTAGATCCTCATGCAGGTATGGAATTCTCTTACCTGAATAGCCAAAAAGAACCCATAGCCTTTTTACGTTTGGGAGCCTACAATCTCCAAAATGAGAAAAATCTGGAAGGAGAAGATTCAATAGGATTCTTCCCTACGGCTGGACTGGGAGTGGCCATCAATTCTTTCAAAATAGATTACGCACTAGCTAATATTGGGAACCTTTCTGAGAATCTGCATTCTCACGTGGTTTCCATTCAATTTATGTTGGAATAATATGCCTTAAGCATAAGCCTTTGTAACACAAGGCTAGCGTACGCAAACAAATATGAAGCAATTCATACTATATCATATCCTGTTTCTGATTTCCTTTCTGCCGGTTTACGGACAGAACTTTGAATATGGGAATAGCTGGTATGCCACGAAAGCTGACCAGCCCTTTGTGAAGTTGGTAGTGGAAGATGACGGCCTGTACAGAGTAAGTCAGGATGATCTGACTTCTGCCGGATATAATGTATCTCAGGTTAACCCTCAGTTTATTCAACTCTATTACAGAGGAAAAGAAATTCCTGCCTTTGTCACCAAGAAACCTAATGGTCAACTCGATTTCATCGAATTCTACGGCAGAAGAAATGATGGAAGAGTGGATTCCGTCATGTACAGGGATCCGCTGACGGGGAGACATCGCACAGATCTTCAGCCCAATAAGGAGGTGAGTCTTTTTACCAATGAGTCTGCCTACTTTTTGACATGGGGCTCTACGCCAGGTAGAAGGTATCTGGAGTTTTTTGATCCGTTATATTCACTGTATTCTGCTGAACCTTCTTTCAGGTATGAGGCCAGAAAGAATTTTTTCCCTGGTGAAACCGGATCTACCTATATCGTTGGGGGGAGTAATGCTTTTAGTGCGGAGTACACCTTAAACAGTGATTATGTAACTGGAGAAGGATATAGCGGACCAGCAGTACAGTTTAATAGACCTTATAACCTTCCCCTGTCTACCCCTGCTGCCGCTAACATAGCAGGAAGCCGGCATGAATTTAAAACCAGAATTTTTGGGAGGTCCAATACCCAGCACATCCTGAGAATAGATCTTAACAACAATCCCTCCGGCCCGGTACTGGATACTGCATTGGCTGGGGTGCAAGTATATATCAGAACCTACGGTAGAAACTATGAGGCTAATCTTGGGGATGTTACAGACCTCACCTTCAATGCCCTCAAAGCCAATACCGATAATAACCACCTCTGTTGGGCTTCTTTAACATATGACAGGCTTCCAGACTTAAGAGGAGATAGTACCATTAGAATTTCTGACTGGAATAAGCCTACTCCTGCTTACTTCAGGTTTTCTAATGTAGTGGGGGAAGACTCCGCCTTCGTTATCGACCTGAATAATCCTGTAAGGGCCAAAGGACTAATTGATGCAAGTGGCAACCTAAATGTGATTGTCCCGGGCTTTGGGGGAGAAAGAGATTTGGTGGTTTTCACAGATAGAGCCATCAAAAAGCCGAGAATTGAAGAGAATAAACTATCTCGCCTGTTTGAGCCTTCTGCAGGGGCAGACTTTGTGATCATTACTCATCCCAGCCTGGAATCCTCTGCCAATGCCTACAAAGCCTACAGAGACACAGCTTCCAATAATCCAGTCTCGGCTAAGGTGGTATATGTAGACCAGATTTATGATGAGTTCGGCTATGGGTCTATTACTTCCTGGGCCATCAAGCGATTCTGTAAATATGCCCTGGATAACTGGACCGTAAAACCTAAGTATTTCCTCCTTTGGGGCAAAGGGAGAAATCTGACTCGAGTAGGACATCCTGCTATGGTCCCTACTTATGGGTATCCGGCTACTGACTATGAATTTGTAAGCCACTTCAATCAGAACAGCCCTAACCTGGACCCGGAAGCCGCCATAGGGAGAGTAAATGTGTATGATAATGATGAGGGGTTACGCTACCTGGACAAGGTAAAAGAGTATGAAAGTACGCCCTGGCAATCATGGATGAAGGAAGGGGTTTTTCTAGGCGGTGGTGCCAATGCAAATGAGCAGAATGCCATCTCTAACAGCTTCGCCTTCATGATAGACAGGTTTGAAGATGTCCCAGTAGGAGGGGTTTCTCATTATTTCCAGAAATCCACTAATACCATTGGAGATCCAAGCATAGCCTCCTATCATGATGAAATTTCAGGAGGGACTAAGCTCATCCATTTCTTTGGCCATTCTACTTCAAACATTCTGGACATTTCTTTGAGGGACCCTAATGAGTACACCAATACAGGGCGCTATCCCTTGATGATAGCCATGGGCTGTTATGGAGGAGATTTCACTGGAGGAAGAAGTTTTGGGGAACAGTGGGTCATGCAGCCTAAAAAAGGGTCCATAGGATATATAGGTAATTCTAGCGCGGGGTATTTGAATCCGCTAAGAGATTATGCCCGGGTGTTCTACAATGAGTTTTACAGAAAACAGAGAAATGGCCTTCCCATAGGAGAGGTCCTAAAAGAGGTCAATCAGCTCTTCACGGATTCCCTAAACAACACCATGTTTAGAAATCACTCCCGTCAGCTAAACCTTCAGGGGGATCCTGCTATCTCTTTATACTTTGCCGGAAGGCCGGATTATGAAATCACGGAGAGCAGTATCCTCTTTGATGAGGTGAACTTTAACGCCCAGGAGGACTCTTTTGAAATTACCCTCATACTGGATAATCTGGCCAGGGCGGTGGTGGATTCTTTCAATATTAACATTGAGCAGAGGATAGAGAACGGAAAAGTAATTTCTCATCCTATCTTCAGAGTGAATGCGCCCTTCTTAAAAGATACGGTTTCCTTCTGGCTACAGAATTCCCTGGGTAATGAAATCACGGGGCAGAACGTATTCGAAATCAACATAGATGCGGAGAATGAGATCACTGAGTTGGATGAGAGTAATAACCGGGTCATCTACAACATCATCGTACCGGGTAATATTCCAGCCAATCTCTTCCCTACGAAATTCTCTCTCGTAGGAACTGAGAGTGTGGAGCTGAAAGCCTCTGCTTTTTTTATTGAGAGAAAGGAGAATGTGGGATACGCCTTCGAGATAGACACCACTAATCAGTTTGATTCTCCTCTGCTTCAGCAGTCAGGAGAAATTAGTGGGACCTCCGGATTTGTCAGTTGGCAAGTACCGGGCTCCCTTCTTGACAGCACGGTCTACTACTGGCGCGTAAGGCTTACAGAGGCGGTTCCCAGCTTTTGGGGAGCTTCTTCCTTCATGCACATAGACAATAGGAAGGGGTGGGCACAGGCTAGCCTCGGGCAGTTCCAGGAAGATGTATTAAGCAGAATCAGCATAGATGAAATTCAGCAAAGATGGGACTTTGACCCTATCAGCTCTGACTACAATTTCTCTGTAAGGAGAGGTGGAGGACTCGTGATGACCCAGAACGGGACCCTGATAGCAGATATGTTCCTGAGTGGCTACAGCCGTAACGGAGCTACCTATACCATTATAGATCCTTTTTCCCTGGATGTAAAAGTGAATAAGACAGCCTCAGGGGTGAATGCGAGATTTGTGAGATATCCTGAGGAGATGTATAGGATGGTGGAAGCCATCAACTCGGCAGATCAGGGAGACTATGTATTGGTCAGTAGCAACAATAATCCCCGGGTGCCTTTTTGGGATGAGGAGGTGTTTGAGGCCCTGAAGGAAATAGGGGCTTCAGATAATATCCGTCTGCTTCAGGATGGAGATCCTTTCCTTATTTTTGGGAGAAAAGGGATCCCTAATTCTGCTATAGAGATTCTCGCCCCTAACCAGGGAAGCTCCTTCGTCATAGATAAAAGACTTCTTTCTAATAAGGATAATGGACAAGTTTCCTCTGTACGCATAGGGCCAGCCAAGTCTTGGGATGCTTTGTATTGGGACTGGAAAACCCTGGATCCCTTCAAGGATGAGCTGGTTAAGCTTTCCATCTTTGGAGTAGATAGAGATAGCAGGGATAGCCTGGTATTAAGCACAGAGCAGGAAGGGGACTGGACTATAGAAGGCCTGAATGCGCAGAAGTATCCTTTCCTAAGACTGGAAGCAGAGTTAAGAGATTCAGTGAGAAGAAGCGCTCCCCAGCTCAATCAGTGGGTAATCTACTATGAGCCAGTACCGGATGTAGCCGTAGATCCCGTTACTAATTTCGAATTCCAGGCAGATACAGTAGATGAGGGGCAGGATATATTCATCCGAATGCAAGCCAGAAATATCTCTGAGATAGGGATGGATAGCCTACTGGTTAAATTTTCTCTCGTAAGAAATGATAGAAGCCTGCAAGTGCTCGATAGCATACGTATAGCGCCTGTACCTGCTGGTGCTTCGGTTCCTTTCTCTTACTCCTTTAGTACCCTTAATAGTGGGCTGGAAGGCGAGATCTCTCTGAGGGTAGAGCTTAATCCTAATCAAGATCAGCAGGAGCAGTATGTGTTTAATAACCTCTATGTGCAGCCATTTTATGTAAGGGTAGACAGGTTTAATCCTTTACTGGATGTAACCTTTGATGGAAAGCGTATCATCAATGGAGACATAGTTTCTCCTCAGCCGGAGATAGCTGTTCTGCTCACAGATGAAAACACCTTTACGGCCCTGGATGACACTTCCTCCTTTGAGCTATACCTGAGAAAGGGGAATATAGGTGGTGGCTTTGAAAGAATATTCCTGACAGACCCCAGAGTAGATTGGATACCTGCAGAATTACCAGAGAATAAGGCCAGAATTTTCTTCTATCCCGGGAAGTTAGGCCCATTACCAGATGATAACTATACCCTTAGGGTTCAAGGAAAAGATTCCAAAGGAAATGTGGCTGGCGTTAATGAGCAATTCTATGAAGTCAACTTTGAGGTAGTAAATGAAAGCAGTGTAACGCATTTGCTAAACTATCCTAATCCGTTCTCCACTGCTACCCGCTTTGTGTATACCCTCACAGGGAATGAAATGCCAGAAGTATTCCAGATCCAGATTTACTCTATTTCGGGTAGACAGATAAAGGTGATAGATCTTATGGAGCTGGGAGAAGTCAGGTTTGGGAGAAATATTACAGAATATGCCTGGGATGGCACAGATGACTTCGGTGATAGACTTGACAATGGCGTTTACCTCTATAGAGTGGTCACCAAGATGGCTACGGAAGAACTGAATCTGCGAGAAACTGGCGTGGAGAAATACTTCAAAAACGGCTGGGGGAAGATGTATTTAATGCGTTAGTATATCCGACCTAAAAATTAATTGAATATACATTTTATTTATTTGAACATAGGTTCTAAGTAGCCTACTTTTTCTGTTTGGGCATTATTCATCTACCTGACTAATCCTTTTTCCCTATTTAACTGTAAGAAAGAACAGAATCTATCAAAGGAATACTCCCGATAGGTATGGATGGGATAAATGGACTATTTCACGAGATTTTATTGTAAATTATCTTCAGACGGGCTCTCCTAAGCGTGTCTAAAAAATACTGGAACAAAAGTTCTATAAAAAGGGAACCTGTCTAAAAGCATCTCCGTTAACTGAGTAATGGATTCACCTAACAAGCATCAGATAAAAGGAATTGGGAACCTGGATAAGAGGTTTACCTGGATAGGATTGGGCTTGTTCACCATGTTTATCACCTTTTTACTAGGACTGAATCCTACCTTCACAGAAGTGGTGTATTCCAGAGGACTCTTTGCCCTGATAAGATGGGTGTGGGACTATACTTTGGGATGGATACCCTTTCCCCTCATCTATTTGTTGTTAGGTGGACTAATCTATTGGGTGGTTTCCGGTTTAATCGCTTCCAGAAAGAAACGTTCTATCCAGCCATTCCGAAATCAAATGGCAGGATATCTATTCTCCCTGCTGGCATTCATCTCAGGAGTTTATATGTTTTTCCAGTTTATGTGGGGATTTAATTATCAGCGACTACCCGTAGAGCGTTCTATGGGCTTAGAGGTAGCCTGGCCGGATAGTGCCGAACTGATAGCGGAATTCCAACTAGTAACAGAGGAGATTATAGAGATGAGAAACCGCAATCCTCAGTTCCAAGAAGCTGACTTCGCATTTGAGGAAGCCTACTTAAGAGGATTACTGGCTACTACGCTAAATAAATATGGCTATTCTGCGCCAGGAAGGCCGAGAGGTAAGCTTGTCTCACCCAAGGGCAGCCTGATGCATTGGGGTGCCTTAGGAATCTACTTACCATTTATCAGTGAAGGGAGCGTAGATGCTGGCTTACCAACGCTCACCCAGCCTTTTACGCTTATACACGAGATGAGCCATGGTTATGGGTTCGGAGATGAAGGAACAGCTAATTTCTGGGCTTACCTAAGTTGTATAGAATCAGAAGAAGAAAGCCTACAGTATGTGGGGAAATTGACTTACTGGAGGCATCTAGCTAGACTGGTCTATTATGACTATCCTGATCAGTATACGGATATTCGGCACCTAATTACGCCTGAAATAAAATCTGATCTTGAGCTCATCAGAAATACCTATGATAAATATCCGGCCTACTTTCCTGAGTTGTATTCCAAAATCTATGACAGGTATTTAAAGGCCCAGGGGATAGAGGAAGGGATAAAGAGCTATAGCCGGGTGGTGGCCCTCATCATAGCCTGGCAAGAAAAAGAACAAGCGAGTGATCAAACACAGTAGCATCCGACCCATTTCTCCCAAAGAAGTGGACCCTCTTACTAAACTAGCCCGGGAAACCTTTTACCGCTCATTTATACACGCCAATCCTGAGTCCCGGATGAATGCCTATCTGGACGCCCACATGACGGAAGAGAATATGTTGGAAGAACTCAGGGATCCTAATAATCATTTCTTCCTGATCATGGTAGAAGAGGCATGGGCAGGGTACGCTAAAATGAGAGAGGCTCACGTACCTGACTGTGTAGCGGATAAAAGTGCCATAGAGATAGAGCGCTTTTATATTCACCAGGATTTTCATGCTAAAGGGCTAGGGTCTAAACTAATGTCGCATTGTATAAACTGGTCTATAGCTAGAAAAAAGACTGCCGTATGGTTAGGCGTATGGGAAGAAAACCATTCTGCTATTCAGTTCTACCAAAGAAAAGGCTTTGAGAAAAAAGGAGATAAGGTCATCATGGAACATGAAGTCCTTATCTCCTTTTTTCTCAA
>JBCBKZ010000450.1:0-4912 GCA_038520955.1 Bacteroidota bacterium
GGTTTTGTATAAGAGCGTTCTTCCAATCCTATGGTCCCTTCCTTATGGGTTAAGGTGTATCCACCTCCTTCTGCTTTCTCTTTTGGTGATATACTAAGAGGTGTACTTGGAACTTTGGCCATGATATTTTTTGGCTGGCTGATGAGTGAGAATAGGAAGAAGATTAACTGGCGACTGGTAGCTTCCGGTCTGGTATTGCAATTGGTCTTTGCGATACTGGTACTAAAGGTGCCTTTTGTGAAGGATGTCTTTGCCAGTATAGCTGGCGCATTTGTAGAGATCCTCAATTTTACTGCTGCCGGATCTGCCTTCCTCTTTGAAGGGCTGGTAAATGATGTGAATACTTTTGGGTACATCTTTGCCTTTCAGATTCTGCCTACCATTGTCTTCTTCTCTGCTTTGATGTCAGTACTCTACTATTTGGGTATTCTCCAGAAAATCGTATTTGGATTTGCCTGGCTGATGAAGCGTACCATGAAGCTCTCAGGAGCAGAGAGTTTAGCCGCAGCAGGAAACATCTTCGTCGGGCAAACAGAGGCCCCACTCCTGGTTACGCCTTACCTGGAGAAAATGACCCGCTCTGAGATTATGTCTCTTATGACAGGTGGGATGGCCACCATAGCAGGTGGAGTATTTGCAGCATACATAGGGTACCTGGGAGGAACAGACCCTGTACAGCAACAGCTATTCGCCACCCACTTACTATCTGCCTCTATCATGTCAGCACCGGCGGCTCTGGTAGCAGCAAAGCTGATCGTACCGGAGACCAAGGAAGTATTACAGGACTTATCTGTCCCTCGCGAAAGGATAGGGTCTAATGTACTGGATGCCATTACCAATGGTTCTCGTGATGGACTACGCCTGGCGATCAATGTAGGGATCATGATCATGGTATTCATCGCCTTTATGGACATGATCAATTTCTTCCTGGCCAAGCAAATAGGAAACATTCATGTGGGATCTGCTCCTAGTTTGAATGAAGCCATAGAAGGTGCTACTAATGGCAAATATCAATTCAACCTACAGTATATTCTGGGAATGCTATTCGCTCCCATAGCGTGGATTTTAGGAGTACCTAAGGAGGATATGGTAGTTGTAGGGCAGCTTCTGGGAGAAAAAACGGTACTGAATGAGTTTGTAGCCTACGTTTCCTTGGCCGACCTGAAAGAAGCCGGTGCCATTGTACATTATAAATCCATCCTCATAGCTACTTATGCCCTTTGTGGGTTTGCCAACTTCTCTTCCATAGGGATACAGATTGGTGGGATAGGGGCTCTCGCAAATGGGCAACGCAAAACCCTCGCTCAACTCGGATTCAAGGCTCTCATAGGCGGAACCATAGCCGCTTTTATGACCGCTTCTTTGGCAGGTATGCTGTTTAATATTTAGAGGAGGGTTAGAGGCCAATCCTTAGAAGCGGAATAATCGTATATTTATTCTATGAGTGAGCAAGTAAAAGCAGTATTGGACCAGGTTTCAAAAATGAGTTCAGCAGAACAGCTAATTCTGGTGGAAATGATTGTGAAGGGCCTTCGGGGGAAACTGGCGAAGAACTCTCCCCTTTGAATGAGGAGTGGGTACAGGAAATTGAGAGTAGGGAGATGCTATTGGAGGAGGGGAAAATGGAAACCTATTCTATGAAAGAAGTGAAGGCCAGAATTTTAAAGAACTCACAAAAGGATTAATGTTTGAATACTTTTTTACTGCTGCTGCCGAAAAAGATCTGGAAGAAGCATTCTTGTGGTATGAAGATCAATTAGCAGGCTTAGGAGAAGAGTTGTTAGAAGATGTGGAGATAGCCTGCCAAACCATTTCCAAACACCCTAATCGATATCCCAAAGTAGTTAATGAGAACAGGAGAATTCTCCTAAAAGCTATAGGAAGTAAATTCTCTTCCTACTCCCTGGTATACAAAGTCCAGAAAGTTAGAAATAGAATCATTATTCTGGCAGTTGTTCATGCAAGTCAGAGTCCTACTAAATGGGAGAATAGGGAATAAATCAATTTCCATCTTATCTATCCCAATTATCTTTTGAGATTATTCACGCAAAGCCGCTAAGAGTTTCTGTTCTTCTTTGCGACTTAGCGGCTTTGCGTGAAAAAATGATCCTTTTACACCTCTACTATAAGCCCCACATTAGCGGCAATCTTCCCCATACACACATCAGGATGAATTTCGGCTAGTTCTTCCAGGCCTTTGATGGTTTGGAAAGTCAACCATTCCTGGGTTTTGGCTGCTGTTTGCATAAGGAACTTGGCGGAAACCTGGTCAAAGCCTTCCTGCCCAATTTCTGCTACACGCTTTTGTACATGTGAAGGCGCAAAGAAAAACTGGCTTCTTTCCTGAATGAGACCTGGCTGAGGCTTGGTATTATCCCAGTGGGTTAAGCCTACATTGATGGTGAACTTCATATTGTCCCCCAGCAGAGTGTGGAGACCTGCCATTACCTTGGCATTTCCAGACATGTCTACAATGACTGTAGGAGTAGCAGGATCTATCTTCTGTACATCATCATAGGTTATTACTTCATCATATATATTGAACCCCTTGACAGCTTCCAGGTTTCTAGCTGAAGTCATTCCTATCAGTTTGGGAGAATTCTCATCCGCCTTGAAAGCATAGGCAGTACCCGTGCTGGTCTTGCTGGATGCTGACAAGATAATGATCTGCTCTGCCCCATACCAGTCGTGCATTTGAACAGAATCCCAGATGCAGTATGCCGTAAGGTGCAAGGGAAATAGGAGCATTCTTGCTCTATCATAGACAGGTGTATAGTTAGGCTCATTTAATACCCTGCGATAGAGGTTGTATACTTTAGGTAGCTTGGCTCTATGTTCTGATCCATCTATCACTCTACCTGCTTTCACGCCTACTGCCTTCATCTTCACGTATTTGGCAGGAGGGAAGTAGCCAAAAAGTTTATCGCCTACGGGTACTTCAGGATGCTTAGACTCTGTTACCTCCGCAAAACCCCATACCGGAATGATGCCCCATCCTTCTGTTTCTTCTCCCACGGGTGGGAAGAAATTCCAATAGCCTATCATATCTCCCGCGGCTGCATAGGTGATATTGTTGGCGGTGTAGGCAAACTTCTGGATTTTCACCAGGATCTCACCATCCTGAATTTTTAATTCTTGCTTCGGCATATCTACCAAACGGTTCTTGAAGAAAACGTCTCTTCTAACTTGTAGTTGGGGGTTGCTCATACGGCTATCTTGATTATTTAGGCTTTTTCCAAATTCTTGCAGTTTAAGAAGGGCTGATACGGAGTTTTTCCGTATCCTACCCATGATTTCCATCTTCTTCTCGTCATTTCTATCTACATCTGTAATCATCTTACCAAATCCATCCAGTCTGTTCTCCCTCATCCAGCGTCTGAGTTTCTTATCTCTGGACCAGCTAAACTGATTCAGCATTTGCGTCTCTGTCATAGGGATCCAGTCAGTAGCGTGATTGGGAAGCTGGACTACCTGACAGATTTTATTCTTGGTGGCTACATCCTTATAATTGGCTTCTACATAGGCCACCATGGAAGCACTGAATGTGGGCTGATAGGCTCTTACTGTTTGGGGTGTGATCAGCCTTTCTTCAAAGATGGGCTTCATAACCAGGTTAGTGAGGGCAGAAGCCGAACAGTCCACATGAATGTGAGCAGGAGAGGTAGAGAGTGTGCCCTGATCCAGAATGATCTGGTCAGTTTCTATTTTTTGTACTCTCCCTAACCTGATGATGTTTTTGATCTTTCTGAGTTCTGCTAGTTCCAGCTTACTGACGGTGGCTCCATGGAACATTTTGGGGACTACTTCAGTATCAATTCTCACTACTACCTCGGCTGCTTCCAGCTTCTCATACATATCTTGCACAGACTTAGCCGTAGCAATAGCTTCCATCTGGTCAGCCTGAGCCCCCATGGTACCCTCGAAAAAGTCCATGGAGGGTTGGGTATACTGTCTGTTCATGAGCCAGGCATCCCTGGGCATGATCCAGCTAATCTTATCTGGATTTGTGCCATTCTCAAGCAAGTATAGGCAAGCATCTATCCCCGTTTTCCCACCACCCACAATCACAAAGCCTTCGGGTTCATCCTGAAGGGTTGCCAGGCCATTAATGGGCATAAACTGAACCCCTTCTGCTATCTCAAAGTTGGGTGTATGAGTGGCTGGAACAGCAGCCTGGTAATAAGTGGTGTCTACTACCTTTTTATTGACGGTAACTTCATATTTCTCCCCTGTTTTTAGGGATTCAAACTTGTTGTCTCCTTTATAGTCGCATTCTGTGAAGTACTGAATTCTGCCTGAAGGAAGGAAGGTTTCCTGCATGACAGCTTCATAGTAGGACTGAATTTTATCCAGGTTAGCCAGGCTATGAAGCCCCTTATTCATCCCGGATTCATTGATGATTCCATCACTTAGTTCTCTCGAACTTACTCCGTAAAAGGTGGAAGGTTGGTGGAGGGTAACAAAGGGGTAGGCAAAGTTCCAATGCCCTCCCGGTTTAGTGTTTCTGTCGACTATGATGATTTTATCATCCGTAGTTTCTGATAGTAGGGTATCCACAAAAGCCATGGCGGTAGCGCCGCAGCCAATCACGAGGTAGTCCGTTTGAAGCATGTATGCGATTGTTATAACTTTCTAGTTATAAACAATATCAGAAGATTTAGGGAAAAACAGTTAATGAATGCACTTATTAATCGATTTTTAGGAGAGAAATTGGTTGTAAGGTAATTCGGAATAGCCTAAAATTCAATATATAAAAATAAATGCTTTCATTTTTCTTCCTTATGATCATTTACTTTGACTATCATGAAAAACAAAATTGATATAGATAGAATTGTAGATAAAACTAAAGAACCTAGCTCGGCGAACAATCAGGGTAAATCATTCAAAGCGGCTGATGATTCAAAGGTTGAAG
>JBCBKZ010000451.1:0-4913 GCA_038520955.1 Bacteroidota bacterium
ATCACACTTCCATCAGAAAGTAAATCCAGAAAAAGGCCAGCCAGGAATGCAACAAAAAACTCCAGAATACGGGACATATCCAGTGGGAGAAAGATCACAAAAAGGACGAAAATATGAGGAGTAGCAATCTTGAATAGGATAATATGGTTGAAGAAGAGTACCTGAAACAACAGATACACGACGAATGCAAGTCCATATGAGATAATTCTACCCATGTATCTCTCTTACCTATTCTTCTGGTAATCCTACCGTCAAGCTGTCCAATTCTGTCTTGTGATAAGCAGGTACCAAATAAAGATCCCCTAGATTGAAAAAATCTGTAGCAAGATCCAGTTCGGCAAAGTAAGTTCCAGTTTCAGCATTCTCTTCCATACTGATGATGGTTCCTATCTTATATCCTTTAGGAAAAACTGTGTTATAACCAGAGGTGTACACCACCTGCCCTGTCTTCAGAGGAGCATCTTTAGGAATCAGGCTTAGGTATGCCTTTCCAGCCCGCTCACTCCCCCACTCATACAGCCCTAGGTTTCCGACTCCATCTGCCAGTGCACTCAGCTTAAAGCTCACATTCATGGCACTGAGGGCGATAGAATAATGCTCCGTTACCTTTATCACCTTTCCGGCTATCCCTTGTGTGGAAATGACTCCCATATCTACCTCTACTCCATGAACCCTCCCCTTATCCAGCACAATGTAGTTATAGGCTTTGTGGGTAGTATTTCGAATGGCCCTACAGGGGAGAAAGCGGAATTTCTCATAAGACATGAGAGAATCAACTATGGTAGGAGAAATGCTATCCCTTCGGATAACCCCTTCATAAGATTTTAATCTTCCATTTACATCCTGGATGTCCTCTTCCAGTTCTGCAATTTTCCGCCTCAATTCATCATTTCTCTCCTTTAGGGTGAAGTATCCCTTCACTCCCTCACGCATCTCATACATATTCCCGGATAGCTCCAAGGCTACGTCGCCTAAAATATGCCTCTGCCTATCATTATTGGTGATGATCAGGCTTAGGGCAAAACCTTCCAGAATAAGGAAAATGATGATGTTCCTATTGGTGGAGAAGAAACTTAGAAGCCTATACATCCTTTAGCGTGCTTATCTGAAGAACAGTCCTATGACTGCTAGCTCATAAGATACTTATATTCATTGATATACTTCAAGGAAATTCCTGTACCTCTCACCACCGCTCTAAGTGGGTCTTCAGCCAAGTGAATAGGTAACTTGGTCTTTTCTGCCAGGCGTATATCCAGACCTCTTAGTGCAGCTCCCCCACCTGTAAGGTGAATTCCTCTTTCGTAAATATCAGCAGATAGCTCAGGAGGTGTACTTTCCAGGGCTTTCAGAATGGCATCCTCTATCTTGGTAATAGATTTATTAAGTGCGTGAGAAACTTCTCTAAAGGTAACCTGAATGGTCTTAGGGATACCTGTCATGAGATCTTTTCCTCTAATTTCTATAGGCTCCGGCGGATTCTCCAGTTCAGGAAGAGCTGCTCCCACTTCTATCTTAATCTTTTCTGCACTTCTCTCCCCTATCAGCATATTATGCTGCTTACGCATATAGTCCAGGATGTCATCATTGAACTCATCTCCGGCTATTCTGATACTCTGATCCGTAACTATACCTGAAAGTGCGATTACTGCAATCTCTGTAGTACCTCCTCCTATATCCACAATCATATGCCCGGTAGGCTCTTTCACGTTCAATCCTATCCCTATAGCAGCCGCCATAGGCTCTGCGATCAGATACACCTCTTTAGCACCTGCTTGCTCAGCGGAGTCTTTTACAGCCCGTTTTTCCACTTCCGTAATGCCAGAGGGGATACAAATCACCATTCTGTAACTGGTAGAGAAAAATCGTTTGCGGTTGTTGATCATTTTGATCATCCCACGTATCATGTGCTCCGCTACAGTAAAATCAGCAATTACCCCGTCTCTTAGCGGTCTGATGGTTTTGTATTTCTCATGGGTCTTTTCGTGCATCTGCTGGGCCTCACTCCCAATGGCAATAACCTTACCCGTCATTCTGTCCACAGCCACAATAGAAGGCTGATCCACCACTACCTCATCATTATACATGATCAGTGTATTGGCAGTTCCTAAATCTATCGCAATAT
The DNA here is from genome assembly GCA_038520955.1 of Bacteroidota bacterium. Lineage (GTDB taxonomy): Bacteria > Bacteroidota > Bacteroidia > J057 > J057 > JBCBKZ01. Next base: position 2,123 of record JBCBKZ010000451.1, read on the forward strand.
CAGTTGTTAAAAAATCGAATAAACCCATGTATTTTATCCCCTAATCGGATTATGAAATGTTACAACAGTAATCTTTTTGCAAGCAAAAAGACAAAAAATTTACGCTAACTCGTCCACTGGAAAACAGGCTTTGGGCAGATCAGGCACCTGAGCGCATGAATTAATGCTTAAAGTGCCTTAAACCAGTGAAAATTAAACACATATCGTGATTTTCACAAAAATTAATCGACTCCTCATCACGTATAGAGCCGCCCGGCTGAACCACTACCTCTATTCCGTTTTTCTGAGCAATTTCTACAGAGTCAGCAAATGGGAAGAAGGCATCTGAAATAAGTACGGCTCCTTTGGTCTCAAAGCCCATCCTTTCTGCCTTATCCAGGGCCTGATTAACGGCATCTATGCGGGAAGTCTGGCCTACTCCCCCACCGATCAACTGCTGATCTTTTACCAGGGTAATGGCATTAGACTTCATGTGCTTACAGACGATCTCGCCAAAGAGCGCATCTTCCACATCGCCAGCAGTAGGTTTCCTACTGGTCTTAACTTCTATGCTATCTGCTGAAGCATATTCTTCATCCTCCTGCTGTACCAAGAATCCCCCTAACAACTTTCTCCCCTGATACGGAGAAGCTACTTTCCCTAACTGCTTAAGAAGTACCCGCTTTTTCTTTCTCTGAAGAATTTCAAGGGCTTCTTCTGTGAATGAAGGAGCTACCAGCACTTCAAAAAATAGCTTATGGATTTCTTCTGCCAGTTCCTTTCCTACTTCTCTATTGGTGCATAAGATGCCTCCAAAAGCAGAAACAGGATCTCCAGCTAAGGCTTTATACCAGGCAGTGAGGTTATCTTCAGCCAGCGCACAACCGCAGGGATTAGTATGCTTAATAATGCTGAAGCAGGGAGCCGTAAATTCCTGCGTCAACTTTACCGCAGCATCCAGGTCTACTAAGTTGTTGTAAGAAAGTGGCTTCCCATGGATCTGCTCAAAGTACTGACCTAATTCACCATAGAACTTGCCCCACTGGTGAGGATTCTCCCCATACCTGAGTGTGGTTACCTGCTGGTGAGATTCTTTTATGCTGTCATCCTCATCCGTCAGATAACCATAAATATGACCATCATAGTGAGAAGAAACATCAAAGGCGTTTGCAGCTAATTCCTTGCGCTGCGCCAAGCTCAACTGGCCTTGCTGCGCAGCTAACCAGCCAGCTACTTTATCATAATATGTACTGGAAGGGATACAGGCAACGTGCTTGAAGTTTTTAGCAGCCGCACGTATTAGCGCTATCCCTCCAATATCTATTTTTTCAATAATTTCTTCCGCAGTCCCTCCAGAAGCAACCGTTTCTTCAAAGGGGTATAAATCTACCACTACCAAGTCTATAGAAGAAATATCATACTTATCCATTTCTCCCACATCCTTCTCATCATCTCTACGGGCAAGTATTCCGCCATGTACCTTTGGATGAAGGGTTTTCACTCTCCCCCCCAGGATAGAAGGGTATCCAGTCAGGCTTTCTACCTCAGTAACTGCTAAGCCCTGCTCCTGAATATATCGAGCAGTTCCCCCGGTGGAAATGATCTTCACTCCATGCTTACCAAAAGCCGACAGTAGGCCTTCCAGACCTTCCTTGTGATACACTGAAACCAGTACTGAACGTATTGGAGAAAGCTGCTCAGAATCCATTCATTGTTGTTCTTGGAAGACAGATTACTTTCCTGTCTTTCATTTGATTAAGCCGCAAACTTACTATTTATTCCCTTCATTCTGAACTCCCAGACATACTTTTTCTACTATTTCAGGATAAAACCTATGCTCTAGTTTTTGGACCTCCTTTTGAAGTTCTATTGCAGTCCACTGAGGCGCTATCTCTACCTCTTTTTGAAGAATGACTTCTCCCTCATCATAGATTTCATTTACATAATGAATAGTAATTCCAGAAGCTTTTTCTCTGTATAAAATAACATTTTCATGCACCTTCATACCATACATCCCTTTCCCACCATACTTAGGTAGCAATGAAGGGTGAATATTGAGAATTCTCTTAGGAAAAGCCTTAACTAAATCTGCTGGAATCAACTTCAGGTAGCCCGCCAGTACAATGACATCCACCTTGAAATGAGCTAAGAGTGAGGTGAGAAAAGCGCCATCTCTATACTGAGTAGGGCTTAGTTTCATAGCAGGAATCCCAAAATCATGACCTATCTGGAATACGCCGCTCTTAGGACTATTAGTAATTAACAAGCTGGTTTGATAACTATCCTGCTGGGACTGGTGGGCTAAAATTTTCCTGGCATTGCTCCCTCCTCCTGAGGCAAATATGGCAATATTAACTGCTGGGATCTTTCTCAATTTCTCTTTTTACAAATCTAGCATAAAACGGCAATCTATCTGGGATAGACCATAATTCCTTTTCAGCATAAGAAGAATTTATCTCATGCTATTCTTATGAATACTTAGCTTTTCTTCTGTGTACCTAAAAATGCATTTAGATAAACATTTTTCCATTTCTTTTTTCTTCTTTTTGGGAAAAAACAGTATAATTCGGATGGAAAAGGCGAGAATCTTACAGGCTCTCATCCCAATTGAAATGCCTGAGGTTCTCACAAGAACACAATAACTAGAATTATCGAGAAAAGAACATGAGCCAAAGAATCCTTCTCAGTATTCTAATGACTCAATTCCACCCTTAGGATGATCCCATCGGAGATGTTTACTCTACGTACATATACTTTTTCAAACACACATTTATAGCCCGTTAAGTGATATCATGACTGTTTATATTTACCA
>JBCBKZ010000452.1:0-4912 GCA_038520955.1 Bacteroidota bacterium
GGTCCTTCACTTACAATAGCGAATACAATCCCCATCAGTTCTCCATTTCCTCCACATATAGGTGAAAATGGGTTAAATATACCATCTCCTCCGTTGGAGAATCCGTTATCATCGAATAAGTCAGCGAAAGGTATGATCAATCTTTGCCATCCTCCGCCTGGAATGAGATCAGCTCCAGCACCGCCTACTTTCACATTGTACTGGAACTCATCATCTAAGCCTGGATCAAAAGCACCGTTAGCATTATCATCTTCCTGGAAATTGATTTCCAGTGTATAGTCTTGATTAGCTACAAATGGGTTTACCCAAATGCTGAAGAACTCCATACCTGAAAGATCCATGGCAAAGTTACGTCCGTAAACGCCAAAGAAACCCGGTGTACCGCCAGATCCCCAGCCAGACTCCAGAGAATAAGTCCCACCATTTTCTGGTGCTACATCAGTCGTGGTAGCTCCACCACCACCGCCACCAACACCACCGATGTTGCCGCCGCTCTCAAAGAACCAACCGTTCCCCACAGCATCTCCATGTTCTATATCATCAAAGACTAGCTCCGTTACTTCTTCTCCTGTACCACTAAGGGGCACCTCCAGGGGATTCTCATCAGGATCATTGCTCACTATACTTAAGGTAGCTGATTTAGCTCCTCCAGTTGTAGGACCGAAAACTACCTGAATGAATTCTTTAGCACCACTTGGAATGGTGATAGGAAGAGAAGCAGATGAGCTAAAGTCAGCAGCGTCCGTTCCAATGAAGTTGAGTTCTGTAATCACGAGATCACATATTCCGTCATTAGAAATGACAAATGGCTCAGGATTACAAGTACCTGCCCTTACAGTTCCAAAATCTTTGGAAGTAGGATCTACCCCTATATCTGCCGTAGCAGGTCTGTCAGTAAATACCCAGTAGTCAGTGTTAAATAATGCGTCTGGTCCATTGGTTGAAAGAATGGCAAATACGACATTGATAAGCTGACCATTTCCTCCTTCACTAGTAGGTACGGCATCTAACACTCCGTTACCTCCTGTCAGGAAGCTGTTATCATCCACAAAATCAGTAAATGGAATACTGATTAACTGCCATCCACCACCAATGATAGCATCAGAATTGGACCCTGATGGGCCAACTGTTATTACTGCCTGAAATTCATCATCCTCTCCATTATTTGGATCCGCAATAGCATTATCTCCATTGTCATCATCCTGAAGATTGATTTCTAAGGTATAACCCTGATCTGCCTCAGGAAAATTTGGAGATATTTTAGGATTAATCCAGAAATTGAAATGAGTGGCATCAGTCAAATCAGTAGGATTGGTACGTCCAAATCCTCCTAAGAACCCAGCATTTCCTCCTGATCCCCATCCGGTAGATAATGAGAACAATCCTCCATTTTTAGGAGGAAGATCTGAGGCATCTGCACCTATTCCACCTCCACCAAAGGAGAACCATCCGTTACCCGCTGGATCTCCATGCTCCATGTCATCAAAGACAGTCTCAAGTGGAGGAACAGCCTCTACAAAGGTCATTTTATTCACGGTCATACCCGTTCCTTCAAAGGAAAGACGCATGACTTGTACACCTGCATCCAGGTCAAGACCTGTTACCGTTACATCTATAAAAGTGCCAAAATCGCCAGAGGGTATGAATGAGATGGGACCACTCTTATCTACCCCATCAAACAGCAACCTGAGGTCTCCTGTACTGGATTCAGCAGACAGTCTGAAGGTAACATCATATAGGCCCGCCTGAGCTACCTCTACTGTATACTCTGCCCATTCTCCATTCTCTATAAATCCTACAATACTTCCACCGCCCATATCTGTAGTAGGCTGAATATCAACCCCTTCATTTGAACGGAAAAGATTACCAGATTCTTTACTGCCTCTGTTTAGGGCAGCATCACCTGCATTTAGCTCGTCATAAGCCACCCCTTGACCACCTACATCATATAATTCTGCTTCTACCATACCAGGGATAGGGGCAGGTACCATACAATAAGGTCCTTGTCCACCAGCACCCACAGTAACATCCTCTATATTGGAATAGTTTACCTTTCCATCATTATCAGTTACTACCGCACGTACTTTATAAGCCCCTGCAGAAAGGTTAGCTACGGTTAATTCATAAGGTGCCGTATCATCTTCTCCCAGTTTATATTCTCCCTGGAAGAATTCTACTTTAGCCACTCCTTGTGTAGCAGATGGCGTAGCTGTCATCATCACGCTTCCTGCAGCTGCCGGCGTAGCATTATCTACCGCCAGTGTAACAGTAGGTAAGGCCTGATCTTCATACACACGTATGTAGTCTACCACCATTTCCTGAGGGAAAACAGTAGAGGCATCAGGGTTACCTGGAAGGTTACCCCCTACGGCCAGGTTCAGGATAATGTGAAAATCCTGGTCAAATGGTGCTGGGTAAGGTCCGCCTTCAGACCACCAAAGGGTCTGGGTAGCATATAGAATCTCATCTACATACCAACGGATTTCTCCAGGCTCCCATTCCACTGCGAAAGTGTGGAAGTCATCATTAAATGTTCCACTGGGAAGGAAATACTCATTTCCTGAGAATACATTACCAGGAAATTCCTGTCCGTAGTGGATGGTTCCCAGGATTTCATCTGGTTTATCCCCCAGATATTCCATAATGTCTATCTCCCCACTGGCGGCCCATCCGCCATATTCACCCGTCCCGGTTCCATCCAGGCCGTCACCAGTGAATAATAACCAGAAAGCTGGCCACATACCTTTACCTATAGGCATCTTGGCTCTCATCTCGAACCTGCCATAGGTGAAGTTGTTGAAGTTGGAGGTGTTCATACGGGTAGAAGTGTAGGGAAGTCCTCCTACTGTTTCTTCTTTGGCCGTAATAGTTAGAAAGCCCCCACTTACAGAAGCATTCTCTTTTTGATAATACTGCTGCTCACTGTTTCCCCAACCAGGGATACCATAAGTAGTACCATCACCTAGCTGGAAAGTCCATTGAGATTCATCTACAGCTGTCCCACTAAACTCATCCTGCCAAATCAGATTTGGAGAGGTAAATTCATATTGGGCGAGTAGTGAACCGCTAAAACTTAGGGGAATACATAGAGCAAAAAGGAGTAAGGTCTTTAAGTAGCCTAATAAGCCTGGGTCCTTCGATTTCTTAAATCGCATAGACCACGAGCTTGTCATCGAGTAGATTGAGTACCGGTATTGACTCATGCGCGGTGCAGTTGTTAAACAATTAAAAATGAAAGCAGTCCTATTACCTTCTGCTAATAGGTTATATTCAAATTGATTTAGAACCTAAATCAGTCTTTGACTAGATCTCGGAAAGGGGCTGGATTACAACTACGTATAATGGGTACAAAAACGATTACGGAGCATTCTGAGAGCAAATGCAAGGAGTTGGGAACGATCCCATCTTCAAATATAGAAAACAAATAATACATTTATATAATAGTTATTTAAAAAAAATATATGAAAGATAGGAGTTGTAAGGCTTATGATTTGTGTTTCAAATAGTTAAAAGGAAGTAGTAGTAGAATTATTTTTTGGCCAATTCCCCTTTTCGGCGTCTAAACGGGAAATGTTGAATATTTGTCAAAAACTCAATTAAAGCCATAATGGTCATGGAGGAGAAATACCTGCCTAATAGCATGATAAGGGTGATACACCTATAAAACCCATGACAAAGTGTTTCACAGGTAGTAAACATTTTATCCTATAGATTCTGAGAATCTAAGACCTTAATTTTATTTGGCATTAATGGAGGGAGAAGGTCTCTTTCTTTATATAGCATCTAAACTGAACATCATGAGAACCTACATTTTCTTATTCCTGATTACTATTTCCATCCTGTATACAAGTTGCCAACAGCATGAACATGCTCCTGCTGAACCAGCAGCTCCTGTAGAAGTAGCCCGTACCCAAAAAGGCATGATTAAGGTAGACATCATCTACCCAAACGGTGAAGGGCACACCTTTGACATGGACTACTATGCCAACCAGCATATGCCCATGGTGGCTGAACTCTTTGGTGACTCTTTAAAATTTTACCGTATAGATAAAGGCATCAGCGGGAGAACGCCAGATGATCCTATCCCCTACTTAGCCATAGGCACCTTCTACTTCGATCAGATATCTGCCTACCAAAACTCCTTCGGCCCCAACGCAGAAACAATTCTGAGCGACATCCCGAATTACACTAATATTCAACCCGAGGTCTTGATTAGTGAGGTGGTAGAGTGAAAGACAAAATATGCTTAGGTCCACTGAGCAACTGCTGTCATTAGTTTGACTATGATCACTTGACAATATCAATAGTCGCCTTCATTAATAGCCAGAACCATTATAGAAGAATGTTAGGTCATTTCCTCTGTTTCTATCAATGGTTCAGGGTAGCGTTTTGTCTTTAAAAATTGATTGGGGTTTATCCGAGACATCAAATGGAACTCTTCATCAGAAAAACTATCTAATAGTTCTGCATACAATTCTTTTTCAGATTTATGATTCCTGATGACATAAAAATCTGTACCAAAAAGAACCTTCTTCGATAACTTTTTATTTTGCAATGTCAGGTTAAGTAGGGGACGTATTTCTGGCGTGTGGAGGATATAACTTATGTCTGCATAGATCCCCTCATACTGCAACATAAGGGAGGAAATGATAGCATACCAATCGGCTCTCTCCCAGAGGACGGCTGGTTTATGTGGTTTAATAATTGATGGGTTTGCTTGTTCAGAAAAAAGATGAATTCCCTCATCAGGCATTTCCATGATCTCTTGCGCTAAATCATTTCTATCAGAATCCTGATGCTTTTCCCACTGTTCAATCCCACCATAATGCGCAATGTTAATTTTCAGTTTATTTAGGTCTCTACCCAGGATCTGTTTGGTTTTACTGGAATAGACGAGGACCTGGATAGAGAC
>JBCBKZ010000453.1:0-4909 GCA_038520955.1 Bacteroidota bacterium
GGGCTGATGACATTATTGGAGAATGAAATCCCGCTGATATCATCATAGACAGTAAAGACATCATCTTTTTGGCTGTTATAAATCAGGTTATTATTTACTACACTATTTTCAGGTGTAGCACTTCTTTCTTCATCACTTCCTGCACAGAGCTGTATGTAATCACAATCAATAAAACTGTTATTACTGGCTTCTGAGTCCTTCACCTGGAAGTATCGGTTCAAGGGAGAGTTAGGTACACCATTCATGATGACCAAGGCTCCTCTGAAGCGATATCCTGTAAGACCTTCACAGTAGTTACCTACCACAGTTTGTGTTTCATTGATGATTCTGATTCCTCCTGTATTAGGTTTTCCGTTTCCGAAAAAGTAGTTTTCTTTTACCATGGTCTCATTTCCATGGCGCATAGTCAGGGTTCCCTGACACTCGAAGAAGGTATTATTGCTATAGGTGTTTTGGCAGGCCTTATTGGAAATGATTTCATGTTCTCCATTACACTGGTTGAAGTAGTTGTATTCTATCAAGGTATTGGAGTTTGTGAGGGAATAATGGCTGGTTCCTACCCTAAGCGTTTCGCCTCCGTTAGATCCCAGAATAGGTCTTTGCCCAAAATAATTATGATCAAGCCGGTTAAAGTTTTCCCGACTCTCCTCTGTATTCAGGCGAACGGCAAGAGTTACGCCCTGATTTCTTTTTCCAGTTAGGTAGTTGTGGTCAAATCGATTATGCTTACCATAAATCCCCACCCAATAATCAGATTCAAATCTCTCGGGATTGTTGTAGTTATCAATTACACATTCAGTTACCCGACAATGATTAGCCAGAAATTCTTTATTTCTCCTGAAGGAAATCACCTCATTGGTGGGGGTGTATCCGTTTTTAAATACTAGTCCTTCTACATGCAGATATTTACCGGCAATTCTAAGATTGGACTGCCCTTCCAGGGTAACCTTTCCCTTTTCCTGTACGGTTAGGGTTATAGGAGCTTCCTCAGTTCCCTCCCCTGTAAATACCAACTCTGCATCTTTCCAAATGCCGTTGGCAAGCACGATACGGTCCCCTGCTTTAGCAGACTTTACCGCTTCATCAAATGCAGGCACATCCTTCACCAAAATACCATTGGAAACACCTCCACATCCAGTAAGTAGGACAAGAATAAAACTTAGCGCGAGTAGTTGCTTGTATAACATATCATTTAGCAGATTTAGGGCAAAGTGTGTTAAGTTTCTTTTTTTTGATGATTCTTTCTCAAGAATACCAATTAAAAATACGTATGAGAATCAAAGCACGCGAATCAGGTCCAATCTATTTTTAGGGGCAAAGGGGCCTTCTTCCCAGGCCCACTTTTTTCTGCCCGCGCGTTGAGAATAGATCTCGTTCACATCTCAAATCAAAGGAGTAACCCATGTTACTCCTTTGATTATGCATGTTCAATACTCAGTCTAACACATTAATCAATAACCGTCATTTTGGGTAATTACCCCAAAGCTGGCGAGTACCTCAGATACAGGAACTGGGAATAGATGATACCTACTATCTATGGTTTCACCCATTTCAGTATCTACCGTACCTGTTCTTACCAGATCAAACCATCTTTGTCCTTCGAAGGCAAGTTCCAGTCTTCTTTCATCCTGGATAGCCTGTCTTACCAAGGCCTGTGAGTTCAGTACAGTATGATCAAGTGGGGCTAATCCAGCTCTGGAACGAATAGGATCCAGCACATCCAATACTGCTTCAGGAGAGCCACCCGTTTCATTCAATGATTCTGCATACAACAGGATCACATCAGCTAATCTCAGCTCTATCCAGTCGTGATCAGGCCCACCAGTTTGGGGAAACTTAGGAGAAGCCATGACAGCAGTATCTATAGTTACAGCTCTTCTCAAATCACCAGGACTTGCATCAAAAGCTGCTACCAAATCATTATCCAATGGATTGAGCGATTTTGTATCCAGACCACCAGACCATGACCAGAACTCAGAGAAACCATATTCATCTACGATAGAACTTGAGATTTGCGTAGCAAAGATGATTTCAGGGTTGAGATCGTTTGCTACCCCAAATACATCTGCGAAGTTAGGCTGTAAGCTGATTCCTGCTGCCGCAGCTCCATTTACTACAGCTGCAAGATTTGATTGTGCATTACCAAAATCCCCTAGCTGGACATATACCTTACCCAGTAATCCCTGAGCAGCATACTTAGAGGCTCTTCCATCTACAATCCCCACATCTAATGTAGCTATGGCATCTTCCAGGTCAGGAATGATTACCGTTCTGTAGACTTCCGCTGCTGGCTGTCTGACCAAAATGTTTCCATCAGAAGTACTTGGCTCAGCAGAAAGGTTCACGGTTACGTCTCCAAATACACGTACCAGCTTGAAATAAGATAGGGCTCTTAAGAACTTAGCTTCTCCTACCTCTGTAGCACTTTCAGAATTATTGATAACGTTATTTGCACTCAGTATGGACTTATACAAAGCCGTATAGAACGGACTAAAGAATTGATCTTCCATATCGATCAGATTCGGTGTAAAGTCATCGAACTCTGTATATGGAGGCTCAAACATGAATGCATTGTCAGATCTAAAATCTCCCATAACTGCCATAGGCGTTACAGATCCATGCTGATAGAAATAGGCTGCATTTAACACTCCTTCAAAATCTGTCAGAGAGTTTGAGCTGGCAATGTTCGGCGGAACCTGGTCCAAATCCTCGCATGCTACTATGAATAGCAATGCGCTCAGTATTAGATATATTCTTTTCATTATGTTATTCTTTTGTATTGAATTAGAAATTGATGTTTGCTCCTAGCGTAAAGCTTCTCACAATTGGGCTGGCTCCTACCTGTACCCCATAGGTGGTGGGTCCTAAGTATCCTCCATTCGTGATCTCTACCCCTTCAGGGTTGAAAGAAGTGTAATCATCTGCCATTAGGTATAGCAAGTTAGTAGAGGCAACATACAGCCTTACTTGTGCCCAACCAGGGTTCAGATTATATCCTATGGTCAGGTTTCTGATAGCTATATAAGAGGCATCCTGTACGGTAGCATCTGTCTGGTTTCTGTTACGCTCATATGGCAGTCCATTATGATCAGCGATTCCATCATCATTAGCGTCAAAGCTTCCTCTTAGTCTACCTCCCCACTGAGAGTTATAATAAAGTGGATCAATGTTAAATACTTCTCCACCTTGCGCTCCTTGTAGTTGGATAGAAAGGTCAAAGTCTTTGTAGCTCACCTGGCTATTAAGTCCCCAGTAGAAATCAGGCGTGTTCTGTCCTATTTTTACCAGGTCTCCCCCCTCTTCTACTGTTCTGGTTCTATCGATTACGCCATCACCATTCTGGTCTACTACATAACTTTCTCCACTATTGATCCCGTTGTTTCTTGTTGGGTCTTCTACAAACTCCATTTCAACCGGCCCAGTGGTCTCTAATCCCCACATCTCACCTATTTCTCCTCCAATATAGTTTCTAAAAACTGGTCCTCTACCACTCTGACCATAGATAGTTCTTGGAAGCTCATCCAATCCACCTAAATCGGTAATTTCAGAGTTCACAGTAGAAAGGTTTGCATTCACATCCCAACGTAGATCGCTTTTATTTATCAGGGTAGCACCTAATTCAATCTCCAATCCGGAACTGGTTACGTCACCAGAGTTCAATGCGATAGAGGTAGTACCTAGTACTTCAGATACACTTTGGTTAATCAGGATATCTTCAATGTCAGAGGTGTAGTAATCTACCCCAATTCTAAAGCGGTTATCGAAGAATCCTAAGTTGATACCAAAGTTAGTCTCAGTATTCGTCTGCCATGTCAGGTTCGGGTTAGCCACATCTGATGGAATCAGGAATCCATTTCCTAATACCGTAGCCTGTGGGTTCAACAAACTCAGAGAGTTGTAAGCGCCCAGGAAGGAGGTGGTACCCAGTGAACCAGTACTAAATCTTAGCTTCAGTACACTTAATAGGTTCGAGTTATAAAAGGCTTCATTATGCACGTTCCATCCTACAGAAAGTGCAGGGAAGGTTTCATATCTGTTGTTAGCACCAAACCTGGAATCACCGTCCCTTCTGATAGATAGAGAAGCTAAGTAACGATTGTCATATGCATAGTTTACTCTTCCAAATACACTGTTTCTGGCAATGGTTTCGTCTCTTTCTGAAGTAGAAATATCAGCAGGATCAAGGAGTGCATAGTTTTGCGGCTGACCAAATGGGACATTTGTTCCATTCAAGGTAAGTCCTGTGATGTAGAAGTTTTGGAACTCCACACCAGCCACAGCAGATACATCATGCTTCCCTATCTCCTTAGCGAAGTTCAAGGTGGTTTCGCTCAGGATTGAAGATCTGGTAACATCAGATGTATTTAGGCGGGTCTGGTTTGTACGTGCTCTGGAGTCAAATTCCAGTCCTCTCCAGAAAAAGTCTCTGGTATCTCTAATATCAGCTCCGAAAAGGGTTTTAATGTTTAATCCATCTACAATTTCGAACTGCAGATAGGAGCTCAGGTTTCCGAAAAGTGTTTTCTGCCACCTGTCAGTATTATCAAGCTTGGTAGCAGGTCCGGCATCACCAGATCCTCCAATCCCGTTTCCACTTCTTCCATAGTGCCAGTCCTGGGCGGTCATTCCTGGCTCAAGTGTATAAATACTACTGTTCCAAGGGGCATCACTACCTCCTCTAAATCCCGAATCAAAGGAAGCTAGACCTAGAGCCTGTGCTTGTCTGTCCAGGTCCTGAACAAAAGCAATGGAAGCTTCGGTATGATAGATTGGGTGGACGCTATACGCTCTTAAAAGGTCTCTCATATCATGACCTACAATGTCTCTATCTCCTACAAATCCGTTGATGTTTACACCCGTCTTAATTCTGTCTCCGATCTTAGCATCCACATTTACACGTGCATTGTAT
>JBCBKZ010000454.1:0-4897 GCA_038520955.1 Bacteroidota bacterium
CTGGGCAAGTGTACCTGAATATGAGAGCCTGCACTGAAAGCAGGGAAGCTTTCTCCTTCTAATGGCTCAAACAAAAAGGTCTTTATGCCACTGGTTACTTCTTCAATGGAGGTAACCTGAACCTCTAAGGAGGTGATTTCTTCCAGTATGCCATTTTTCTCCATTCTTTCCTTAAAGGTGAAATCAGGCTTGGAGAAGATGTTTTTTACCGGGATATGCTTGGTGCGGAAAACGCCATTGGCCAGATCCCAGGCCTTGTGGTACTTAAACCAGGGAATGTGTGGCAAGAAGTGGTGCATGGCATGGTGCTGCTGACCCCAGTAAGACTTCAGATAAAGCTTATTGGATTCCAGGGTATAGGTAGACTGGAAAGGGAATTCATGCCAGGGCATTCCTTCCGGATGTGGGGTGTGTGCAAAGGCCCATGCGGTATAGCCAATGGCCAAACGGTTAGGGATATAAAACCAGATTAGGTATTCATACCAAAATGGACTCACAAACCAGGCCACATGGAAGAGGACGTTTCCGAAGATCATCCCCAGAATATTAATCCTGGTTTTGATAGGGGTTCTTTTCCATGCCTTAAAAATCAACCAATCCACCCAAAGTAGATCCGTAAAGAACAGCACCAGATACCCAAAAGGATAATACTTGGTAGGGATTCCTACCATGGCTTCATCAGGATCCAGATCCTTATCCCCTACGTATCTGTGGTGTGCCAGGTGCAGATAGCGGTAACCCACAGAGTTTGACAGTGGGAAGAGGAGGTTACCAGAAAGGGTCCCCAGCAGATCATTCACAAACTTACTAGAAGAAACTGCCCTATGCGTAGCATCATGAAGAGGCGTGAAGGAGGTATAAAAGCCGAAAATCATGATGGGATACGCTATCCATAAAGAAAGCCCAGATGTGATGATGAAGTATAAACTCCCCAATACACATGCATAGGAGAATAAAATGAGGCCTATTTGTGGAGGGGAGAAAACGGGTACAGAAGAAACCTTTTTATAATGAGGGTCATTTACTACCTGGTTGATCACTTCTCTTACCACCAGATTATTCGAGGTAATGCTCATGAAATTGGGCTTAGTAGTCCTTAGAAATGCTGTCCTTATACAAGACGATATTCTCAAGTTAAGGAACCCTTGTGGGAAATTTTAAACGCCATCGTTTAAAACACTACCTCATTTGCCTGAATTCATTTGTTGGAGTAGCTGAGTTACTTCCTGTAGGTAGTTTTCCATCCAGGCAGCAGTGAAGGTCTTGGGTGTGATCTGGAGGAGGAAATTTTCAGAAATGAAGTGGAGAAAAGTAGCCGCTAGCCGACTATTAGGATCCAAATCAAGGAACAATGTCCACTTGTCCATGACGGCCTCTTCAAACATCTTGAATACTTTCTCGAAGCAGGCTTTATAAGCTGAATTTTCTCTTTTAAAGCGGAGGCGTTTGTGGAAGAGGACATCAGTTTGATAGGCGAGGAAGATGTCCACCATACCGGGGAGTATCTGTTCGCATGCAGCTATCTCATCCGCAAAGGTTCGGGACCGCTCCAAATGATAGTCCAGTAGCTCCGCCTCAAATATCTCCATATCCCCAAAGTAGTGATAGAAGGAGGACTTATTCTTCTGAATAGCTCTACCAATGGATTCCACATTCAGGCTCCCAAAGCCTTCCAGGGAAACCACCCGGTATCCTTCAGCTATCCATTCCAGTTTCTTTTGTCCTTTCAAGAGGGGAGTATTAGTCTATTCCCTAAGCTAGGAATTAATGAGGAATGATTAGGGGAGAATGTGGAATGATTGAATTTTGAGTGGGAAGTGAGTCCTAACCTACCTTACTAATTCTTAAACTTATACTTAGTCTTCCACTTAAACTTAAAAACCCACCTCTTCCTCCTCCCAAGAGGAGAATTTCCCTGCAATGCCATCACCATACTCACTAATGTAAGGGTGGATTTATCCGCCCTTCAAATCCTACGGTAGCTGAAGCAGCCGATCCATTACATATCGTAGAGACACAATGCATTGTGTCTCTACAGTAGTAATCTTAGGAAATTACACGTCCCAAAGGCTTTCACTAAGGAAGCTAGAAAAACCCTTCTGCTTCTGTCCCGTTACCCTTGAAAGTGCAACAACCCTGCGATCCTAATTGCGAGAGGATAGCAGGGCATCCATCTTTATAGGGGATATGGGCTTGTGCGAAGGGGTTCTATAGCTAATGTTTTTCCTTTTATAGAAGGTTTGAAAAGGACGTTTACAATATTCAGCTCTTGTCCCTGTGTCTCTACAGGAGTAACATTAGAAAATAGTAAATATAAAGCGCGCTGGCCGTTCCTCCACGGGTTGTGGGGGGATAGAAGCGTTGCATTGGAGGGACAATGTTTTTTGGTTCCTTTTTTCAAAAAAAGGAACTCCCGCTGAAGGCGACGAAGCAATTGAATAGTGTTTCATTGTAGAAAACAACAAAACCTATAATCATAATTCCTGTTACCTTTATGCGATGATCAAGGTCAAATACACCGCCCTCAGTGTCTGGTTCTGGAAGCAGTTCAGCCACTGGGGGGCCAAAAGAAATTTCAGGGAATTCAGAGTAAAGGGACTGGAGAATTTACCGGACAACCTGGATGAGCACGCCATGCTCATGATAGGCAACCACAAGACCATGTGGGACCCTTTTTGGGTGATAGACCTTTGTCATAAGTACTTCAACAAGCGCTTCCATGCCATGATGCTGGAAAGGGAACTGGAGAAACGAATGCTCCTCAGAACGGGTGGTGCCTATTCCATCAATCCCGGTACAAGGTCCATGGTAGAATCCATCAAGTACACCCTGGATCTCCTTGAGAAACCTGGTAATCTGGTCCTCTACTTCCCGCAGGGGAGACTGTTCTCCCAGTATGAGCACAAGATGGTCTTCCAGCCTGGTATAGAAAAGGTGCTCAACCGCCTCAAGAAGCCCGTTCACGTCTGCTTCTATGTGGCCTTCATAGATTATCTGGAACACTTCAAGCCAACGCTGACCTTTTACCTAACTTCAGTTCCGCTGGGAAGCGTTAAGACTACCGAACAGCTCCAACTAGCCTTTCAGCAGCATTATGATGCTGCCTTGGCAGAACAAAAGGGAGAGGCGGATGAGCGGCATGGGATATAATGCAGGGAGCTTTAGCGGGGGGGGGATATTGTTACTATCTATTTATTTTAATGCCTCTTCTTATGAGTGAGCTTATGAAAGCAGAGTCCTGTAAATAGATCTCATCTATGCCTAAACTTCTTAAAAGCTTGATCGCTGAAAGTGGGGAGATATCCTGAATGGAATTATTAAAAAGGTAAAGAGAGCTGAGGTTTTTGAGCTCTTTGAGGGCGGAGATATCCTGAATGGAATTTTTAAAAAGGTAAAGATCGCTGAGATTTTTGAGCTCTTTGAGGGGAGAGATATCTTCAATTCTATTTTCACTTAAGACAAGTTTATGAAGTTGTGGGAGTTGAGAAATAGCAGAGATATCCTGAATTCGATTTCTACCTAAATTGAGGCTATCCAGGTAGGGTAGGGTAGTTAGATCAGGGAGACTATCTATTTGACTACCCATAAAATCAAGCTCACTTACAGAAAGTTTACCTAAGACTGGAAGTACCTTACGAAAAATAGAATCATTTACCGGCACCAGGCTCCGTACGCTATACTTTCTTTCTTCTATCTCAGAAACCCTAAAGCCCATTTCCCTAAGCTGATTTATGGTTTGCCCATTCCTCCATGTCGGCCATACATAAAACATAATGCCTATCCAGGCGAGAATGAGTACGGGAGTAGCCCACTTAGCTACCCTGGAGTATAGCGGTAACTTCCATGTAAACATACTCCTGTGAAGAAGTAAGGCAAGAAAGTCATGGGAAATTTCCCATACCTGTTTGCCTACATCTACTCTTCTGACTATACCTTTAGGCGCGAGCTCAAGTAAAAATCCTTTTAGGACCCCTTCATTTATGTTGGTTAACTGATGTAATTCTTCTACTGAACGTGGCTGCTTGGTTCCCTTTTTGGAAATTAGCTCTTTGATGATATCTCTGGCATTTTCCCTGAAGTTGGAGATGTCTATACACTCTTCCAGGTAGTTTTTGAGGAGGGAATCAGAGCTCACTCCTTTAGGAAGTTCTCCCGCATACTTGGATAGTATCATCCCATACATATTCAGGATGATGGGCCGTATAAGTCCAGGTTTCCCTTCTAAAGACTCTGCCTCACCTAGGATATCCTTTATGATGCCTTCCCCAAGCTGCATACCGGAATCTTCCAGAAACTTTCTGGATTCCCTTGTTCCAAAAGCACCTACTATTTCCCAGTTATGGTTGGGTTCCAGTTCTGGTATGTTTAGCTTCAGAAGTTCCGCCAGATAATCTGATCTGAATACCAGTAAGACTGTTAGATTAGGAATAGGATCAGCAGAAAGGGATTGAAACA
This sequence comes from Bacteroidota bacterium, assembly GCA_038520955.1. Classification (GTDB taxonomy): domain Bacteria; phylum Bacteroidota; class Bacteroidia; order J057; family J057; genus JBCBKZ01. The sequence continues at coordinate 4,456 of JBCBKZ010000454.1, forward strand.
GGGCTTCCAGTTCATCCTGTTCTTCCTCCTCTCTCAGAATGAGAAATTCTTCAAACTGGTCAAAGACCAGTAGACATTTTCCTTTATGCTTGGCTACCACCTCTTCCAGCATCTTTCTGCTGCTGCCTTTTTTAGCGGATTCTTCCCTTAATGCTTGAGTAAGGGCTTTTACTGGGTTGGTGTATCCCCGGATAGGAATGACTTTGTAGTCAGGTAGGTTGGGGATTACATAGCCATTCAGGAGAGAAGATTTTCCTGTCCCTGATTCCCCACTTAAATATAAAATAGGATGCTTCTCTTCTTGTAGCCATCCTAACACCCGCTCATGTGTACCATCTATACGGGTGTACTGACTAGCATCCTTGGCCTCATAAGGAGTAAGTCGGAAGTAGCCGGGAGTTGGAATGCTTAAATCTAAAGCCTGCTGTTTAAGCTTTTCTTT
>JBCBKZ010000455.1:0-4896 GCA_038520955.1 Bacteroidota bacterium
TACAGAGAGATCTATCCCTACAGTAGTGGGTTGACCTATCCAACCAATATCTCCGGCGGCACTACCTGAAATTTCTCCTGCAAAGTATTCCTGGTAGTAATCGGTATCCAGTAGGTTATTCCCCCACAGGCCGATGGTAAATTTCTTATCAATGGTTAGGGTCAGTCTGGTATCCAACAGGGTGAATGGATCTGCCTTGTCAATATTATCTTCATGCCAGTAGATTTCGCCTTTCTGGCTGAGGTTCACAAAGCCTCCGAAATCCACCTTGTCAGAGATAGGGAAGGCCGACTGTATGGCTATATTAGCTGTAGTTCTGGGTACAAAGGGCGTAGTGTTTCCTTCAAATCCTGTACGGTCTGTCCCTCCGGCATTTCCTCCTTCTTTAATGACAGAAGAAGTATATCCGAAGCCAGCCAGGATATCAAAGTACTTGGAAGCTCTCCATTTGATCTCTGCTTCAACTCCGGTAACCTCTGTTCTGGGAAGGTTATAGTTACCCAGTACGAGGGCTCCATTTCCTGCTCCTATGGCTACTGCATATTGTTGCTGATTGGTAAAGTCTATCAGGAAGGCCGCAGCATTGAAGATAAATCTGTCGTCTTCTGTACTGGACTTAAATCCTAGCTCATAACTGTTGCTGGTTTCTCCTTCATAGTCAGAATCATACAGGGCTGTGGCGTCAGAGTTAAATCCTCCACTTCTATACCCACGTCCATAGTTTCCATAGATCAGGATGTTGTCAGTAGCCTGGTAAGAGAGTGATACTTTAGGCTGAAGCTCACTTTGTGTTTTAGTGGGATTGGTTCTCAACAGTTGGTTGTCCTGAGAAATGTCATCATTGTCCCATCTCAGTCCAAAGGACAGGGTGAATGCATCTGATACTTTGTAGTCGGCAAAACCAAATAAGGCGAAAGTATTATAGGTGCTCACAAAATCGGAAAGGGTAGCCAATAAGGCTTGTGTACCTGTAGGGGCAGCAGGTTCAGCAAAGAAGCCAAAGTCAGCCGTAGCTAAGGTTAGTAGGGTCTTATCAGATGACTGGTAGAAGGCTCCGAGGTCCCATACAAACTTGGCGTCGGTATTAGTAGATCCCAGCCTGATTTCCTGATTAAAGGTACGCGTCTCACTGTCCTGGTCCTGTCGAAGTATATCTACTGGTAAGAAGTCCAGGTCGCCCATGTGATTCCTATCGGCATTATTGATAGAGGTAACGGATCTTAAGCTGGCTCCTCCCAGGTTTAAGTCCATTTTTAATGCAATAAAGCTATTTCTCAAGAAGGAAGTTCCTCTTTGGTCAGCATTGATCACATAGTCAAAATCGTTGGCGTCCAACTGAAGGCCCGCAGGGGCGTGTGCATAGTAGGTAGCTCCCGCATCTGTATCAGAGAATTGGCCCAAAAGGGTAGCGCTAAATTGGCTGGAAACGTCCAGGGTAAGCTGTCCCCTCACACTGATTTCCTCATAGAAGTCTACAGGCTCTCCAAGCGTTTCATTGTCAATTACTCCGTCGAAATTCCTGTACGAACCAGATACTCTATAGTAGAGCTTATCTTTAACCAAAGGCCCGGATGAGGAAAGACCGGCTCTGAAGTTATTTCCGTTACCGTAGCCCAGGGTTAACTTGTTCTTGGTATAATTGGTAGGTGGATTAGTGAGAATATTGATGGCCCCTCCTATGGCATTCTTTCCATACAGGGTACCCTGTGGTCCTTTTACCACCTCCACCATGGCCAGGTCATACAATTCCTGGTTGAGTAGATTTGGGTCAGGGATATTGATTCCATCTATGGTAAAGGCAATAGGGGATTCTCCATTTCTGATCTGGGCGATTCCCCTCACATTGATAAAGTTCACCCCTACATTTTGGGATTGCTGGAAAGAAACATTGGGAACCAGGGCAGCAAAAGACTGTACATTATTGACTCCGGTGGCATCTATCTGATCACTGGTCAGGGTAACGACTGACTCAGGTATAGACTGGATAGAAGCAGCCCTTCTTCTTGCCTGGCCCACGGTTCCGGAAAACCCAGTTACGGTAACCCCTTCCAGTTCTGAGATGTCCAACTTCATGACTACAGCTAAGCTTGCCTGATCTCCTACTTTAATGGTTTGGGTTTCATACCCCAGATAGGAAATAGTGATTTCATCTGCGTCATCCGGTAAGTAGATGGTGAAACTTCCTGAAGCATCAGATAGGGTTCCAGAGTTGGTCCCGGCTATTAGGACTGTGGCCCCTACCAGTGGATCTTTGGCCTCATCAATGACGTATCCCTTGACTGTGTTTTGGGCAAAACCAGCCAGAGAGATCATTAAGGCCAAGACTAGTAGATAGTATTTCTTATGCATGGTTGATAGATTAGGTAGAAATCGAGAAATACAATCTGTAAATTCCTGTTGTCTTTGCCTTATTTTCCTGTTACAAAGAAATTATTCAGGAATTCCTGTTATTTTCAGGAACTAATGAGGAAAACTCTATGCGTAATCATAATAGGAAGAGCGGACTTGAGTTATTACCGGAAGTATTCAGAGCACTCCATCAGGCTATTCTCACGGAATTCAGGAATGAATATCAGATTTCTCCCGAGACCTTGCTGGACTATCAGCTGTATGGCTTCAATAATTATGATGAGAATTTACCTAGCGTAAAGCAGTTGATTCTGGACAGGACGGGTAAGTGGGTAAATGGAAAATATCTCTATAATAAATTTCGGGAATACAAGAAAGGTGCCTCTCCTATCCGGCTGACAAGGGAGTTTGTATTTGTGTACTTCAAAACCCTCGGCTTTTCCAGCGTAAATGAATTTCTTAGTGAGTCATCCTTATCTAAAGTGGCTATCAATGAGCAGCTTAATCAAGGAAAACCCATTGAAGTAAATGAAGAGCCAGACTATTACGTGGGTTACTACATAGGGGAGGAAGGGAAGATCATTGGGACCAGATTAACGGTACTCGCTCACCTTCAGAAGGTAATTCTCTCTTTGTACTACTGGGAAAGAGAAAATGAAGTCTCGGAGTATGTGTATGAAGGAACCCTTTACTACCCACCTTATGGGATGTCCTTCTTCTTCAACAGTTCCGATAACCCTCTTGCCAGAAGTATGCATATGGCCATGTTCTGTGAGAATCAGACCCTAGTCAAACCTTACCTCATCAGTGCCTATTCTGGATATGACAGGGATAGAAATCCTGTACTTGGGGAAATCATTTTGGAAAGGGTGGAGGATGAAGAAACCCAAATGAAATTGGTGAAGAAACTGGATGTACATCCTATCATTGCACAGCATCTCAGCGGAAAGCGCTGGGTCATAGACGGCAAAACCCCGCAGAACCTGGTAGACTTTTCACCTGCCAGTGCCTTTGCCTCCATCATAGAATCTTTTATCAATAGTTATCGGGGTGTATTCATTTCCCTGGAGAATGGAACCTTTGTGATGGAACTGAATATCCTTGACAAGCTTGGAGACGCAACCCTTCACATTGCGGGCCATCCCCTTTACAGAGGTTCCTTTGCTGTACAGGCTTCGGGACAGCTATTAGTGGGTAGGTTTAAAAACATAGCTACACATTCTCCCATTTTTATGACCATTCAGGTGGTACCTACCAGAGGAAATCTTTTCCAGGGAGATTTACTAGGAGTTTCTCGTTTTGATAAATCCTTTGCGGGCAGATTGTACATAAGCCATGATAAAACCTTTCATGATAAGATTCCTTCCTATAGAGGCTCTCAACTGACAGATGCTGAAATCAGTTCGCTCCCGGAGGAAATTCTGCAAGACATAGTGCCCATTCTTAAAAATAATACCCTTGAAAAGAATATTCTTAAGCAAGACTTACGAAAAGACCATAGTCCCATCCGCTTTGTAAAGGGAGAATATCGCTTCCTTCTTGCCATGGAATCCCAGGAAGTAGAAGGGAGTCTACGTATTTCTGCCAAGGGGAAGGCGCAAATGAATATTCATGACTTTCGGTATGAGGGGAAGGCTACCGTGTGCGAGGGAATGGTCTTGAGTGTGTACTTCCATACCTGCAATGGGATCTCTCACTGTGCCCACCTAATAGGGAAACTGGTCCGCAAAGGAGTGGAGATTGAGAAAAGTTTTCAGGCTACGCTAACCTTATTAGATGAGCAGTATAGACCGCAGAACTATGAGATAAGCTTGGAGGAAGGTATTCCAGAAAAGCTTGTTAATTCATAAGAGCTGTTAGCAGGCAAAAAGTAGGTTACTCTGGATTTACCAGACCCATCAACTGCTCCTTGGTAGTCTCTTGCATAAATGTAATGACTCCCTTCTGATATGTTCCTTGTTTGTCAATAAACAAATAGGACGGATACCCTTTAAGTGAAAACAAGTCAAACAGTTCTTTCATTTGGGATTCTTCCACAAAGAAGTGGAGGCCGGGGAGTTTCAGAGAAGCTATCGCCTTTTTCCAAATCTTGATATCAGTACCTCTGGCAGTACATAGGTAAACAAATTGGATGGGCTGATCCTTTAGGGCTACTTGTAAGCTTTTACTATGGGGCATTTCCTTAATACACGGCCTGCACCATGTCCCCCAAATATCAATGAGTAGGGCTTTACCTCTTTGAGCCTGAATTAGATCCGTGATAAAGGACACCCCACTGGAATCTGTCAAATGATATAGTTCTGCTCCAAAACTGGTTTTCTCTATTGGAACACCTACAGGTAATGGAGTGGGAATAGGTACTGACATTGCCAAAATGACTTCTGCCTGTTGGGTAATATTCTCTTTCTGCTTTTGTTCTTTAGACTTTACTGCTATGGCCCAGTCTGTTTCCATACTGGCAATCATCAACTCTTCTATTTCTGTACTGATTCCCCCTCTACGTAAGTAAGTTTTTAGATAATCAGCTTTGGGGCCAGGAAAGAGGCT
>JBCBKZ010000456.1:0-4895 GCA_038520955.1 Bacteroidota bacterium
GAGTTTGGATGGAATAGAGATGATAGACTGTAGAATCTTAATGGGCACCTCAATAATGGCTAATGCCTGACTGGGTTTCTCAAGATGAATTTTCACAGGGTAGCCAAAGTCATCAAAGCTTACCTCAAAACTATTTTTCACAAAACTGGCATTAGGAATCTCTATAAAATGGAGCATATTCCCATTAGGCATAGTCATTAATTCTACCTGAGACTCATCTCCAACAGATACTACCCACTTAAAAGTCTCTTTTGGTCTACAAAAAATACCAAAACGTCCCTGAGTTTTTTCGGCATCTACTCCCTCCTCTCTTTTTTTCTTACCTAAAGGTTCCAGGGCTACCTTAAATCCATGCTCCCCCAGGATCTTGTTCACTGAGGCCATTTCTTCCTCATCAAAAGGATCTACGGGTCCAGAGAATACTTTCACTGGTTGTTTTTCCGGGCCAAGGGATCTGGTAGTAGGACCTGCTCCTAACTGGGCAGCGGTTTCTGCCAACTCTATGACCTTCTCCGCCACTTTGACGGTTTGGTCTTCTATAGTAGTACCTACTTTTCTGAGAAAGCCATTTTCTGTGAACTCTATATCTATGGCATCTGAAGAGAAAGCATTTCCAGAATACTTCAGGAAGTACCTGTGATCCGGATCTGCTACCATTTCCAGTTTACTCGAAACGGCAACTCCCTCAGATGAAGTAATGATCTCAAGATGAATAATCCCTTTAGGCAAATAGTAGTAGTGCAAATTCCCCTGAATTGGATTCGCAGTAGAAGTAAGGGGTTGTGTTGACATAGTGGTTGATCTAGTGTTTAACGAAATATAGGAAAGTTCTACAAAACTCCCCATATGCTTAATAGGAAAGTTCACAAAATGGAACTTGAGACAGCTCTCCTTTGACAAACAATCCATTTTGAGAAAAATCTGTTTTTTACCGCAAAATAAAAGTAACTTTTTTGAGTCTGCCTAATCATAACCTTATATACATAACCCTGAAAATATCATTATGAGCGGATATATCATTATAGGCATAGTAGCCACCCTGGTCAGTACTCTGGTAAGAAACAGAATGATGTCTACCATGAAAAAGCTTTCTCAGGTAGGCACACGTTCAGGCTTATCCGGAAAGGAAATAGCCGAAAAAATGTTAGCTGATAACAACATACATGACGTACAAGTACTCCCCGCAAAAGGGATGCTAACAGACCACTACAACCCTGGTAACAGAACCGTAAACCTGAGTGAAGCGGTTTTCCATGAAAGAAGCGTAACAGCTGCCGCCGTAGCAGCCCACGAAGTAGGCCACGCTGTCCAACATGCCACTGCCTATCCTATGCTCCAGTTCAGATCAGGCATAGTTCCTATTGTGAGCATTTCGAATAGACTTTCTCCCCTACTTATCATGGGTGGATTATTTCTGGGAGCCCTGGGATCTATCTCTCAGTTAATCCTTCTGATAGGGATAGGCTTGTTTGCAGTAAGTACCCTCTTCAGTTTTGTCACCTTACCGGTGGAGTTCGATGCTAGTAAGAGGGCCCTCGCCTGGATAGAAAGTTCAGGTATTTCCAGTGGAGAAGAGAAAGAGTTAGCTGAAAAAGGCCTTAAATGGGCAGCTATGACCTATGTAGTAGCCGCTTTGACCTCTCTGGCTTACCTGCTTTACTATCTACAGTTTCTGAATAGAAGATAATATTTCCAGATTATAAGGATTAGGGATTCTCTGATTAGGGGATCCCTAATCAAATCTTAGAGGTAAAGGCGTCTCTTGCTGATATCTGGTCATGGATTGGTATAATTTATCCATTACCTTCCTCCTTATTTGACTATTGTAGAACCGCCTGTCATCTGCGTAGGGGTACGTTCTGTTGGTCAGAAAAATGAAGACTAAATCATTCTCAGGATCTACCCAGACCGCTGTACCCGTGAAGCCAGTATGGCCAAAACTGGAATTAGAAGCCTGAATAGAAACAGGGGTATATCTCCTGGAGCTGATAGAAGGCTTATCCCATCCCAGTCCTTTTCTGCTATAACTAAGTTGCTGTTTGGTGAAGAACTCTATGGTCTCGGGCCTAAAGTATCTTTTACCTCCATATACACCATTCTCCTTCAGCATCATAAATAGTTTCATCAGGTCATAAGTATTAGAGAAAAGTCCTGCATGACCGGCTACTCCTCCCCAGAGGGCTGCCGCCTTATCATGAACAAATCCTTTGACTTCTCCTTTTCGCCATCCCAGATCTACTTCAGTAGGTGGGCAAGCGTCTCTAAATCCTTTTTGGGCAGGATTGAAATAGGTATGATCCATACCCAGCGGCTTATAAAACTGTTCATCAGCAAACTCATCCATGGACTTCCCACTCAGCCTTTCCACTATCTCTCCCACCAGCATTAAGCCCAGATCTGAGTACTGTACCCGCATGGTTCTCCTAACAGGGGAATCCATGATCATCTGTCTCATGGTGTCTTTATAGGCCCTTGAGGCATATAGAGAGGGCCCTAGCTGGATATTGAAATTCTCATCAGGCTCTCTGCTATACCATTCTCCGTTAAGTTTTTGGCCTTCTTCCATGGTAGATAACCAGAAAGGAATCCAGGCCCTAAGTCCTGCATTATGCTGTAGAAGTCTTCTGACGGTAATCCGTGCTTTATTAGTGTTAGCGTATTCTGGTAAATACCTACTTAAGGGCCAATCCAGTTTCAGTTTCCCGATCTCTACCAACTTCATGGCACAAAGCGTGGTAGTGGCTACCTTAGTAACCGAAGCTAAATCATAGGTATGCAGAAAGGGATCTATGACTTCACTATTCTGGTCATAGTTCATGTTCCCAAACCCCTTGGCATAGACTATTTTACTTCCTTTTCCTACCATGACCGCACAGCCGGGCACCAGCTTATCCCGGATGATAGGCTTTATGATGCCTTCAATCTCCTCCAGAGTTTCGCTATTCATCCCCACCTCTTCAGGAAGGGCATAGCCAGCTCTCGTGGGGGCCTTCCAAATTTCTCCTGCTCCTTCCGGAAAGAGGGGTCCCGCAGAAACGGGTAACTTTCCTCTGACATGTATGCCACCGAATATAGCTTCACCAGCAGCCATCTGGGCTTCCTCTACAGACTCATACGCCACTACTAGGGCATCTTCTTTCCCAAAATCCTTTAGCGCATAGGGAGTCCCAAAGAGAGAAAGAATAACCTTCTTCCCTTCCAAAGACAAGCTTTCAGTCAATTGAGGGATTTGAGGATTAACCCCATAATTTTTACTGGCGGACTGATTCATCCCAAATACGCCTATGATGACCGTATTAAATCCCTTGACCTTGTTAATGAGCTGTTCTTTTTCTCCTCTGGAGAATCCTCTTCTCAGATAAAAGGGAGTAACTTTCCCATACCTAAATAGGGTTCTGTCAAAGGTGTCCTGACTTTTCCCGCCAATTTGGACATAAGCTATATTCTTATTCTCCAGATCCTTTAATGGAAGAATCTTTTGTCGATTTAAGGGGACAGTGATCGCTTCCTCAAAGAGTTTTTTCCGCTGAATTCTAATCACTTGAGCCATCTGCTTACCAGGATCAGCAGTGGGAAGTTTTTGTGGTTTATGTAAGCCCAGGCTATGCTTAGCCAGGAGGATTCTCTTCACTCTTACATTAATGTCTCTTTCCGTTATCTCCCCATTTATAACCCCCTCTTTCAGGCTTTGAATGGTACCGGAAACTGTACCGGGAAAAAGAAGCATATCATTCCCTGCCTGGAAGGCTGCCAATTCTATGGAAGGTCCATGACCGTAGTCAGTGACACCGCGCATGTTCAGCGCATCTGTGATGATGAGGCCCTGAAAGTTCAGTTTCTCGCGGAGGAGATTCCTGATGACAAATGGAGACAGGGAGGTAGGTTTCTCTTCCCAGTCCCAAACAGGAATATTGAGATGGCCCACCATACAGGCACCTATGTTTTTATTGATCAGCTGAATGAAGGGATATAGCTCTATGCTGTCCAGTCTTTCTGCTGAATGTTGGATAAGAGGCAAAGAATGGTGAGAGTCTGTTTCTGTATCGCCATGTCCGGGAAAGTGTTTGGCACAGGCCATTACCCCTACATCCTGCATACCCTTAGCTACCAATATGCTTTTTCTGGCTACCTGGTACTTATTCTCGCCAAAGGAGCGGGTATTGATGACGGGATTAGCAGGGTTAATGTTAATGTCTGCAACGGGGGCAAAATTCATCCTAATGCCCACCTGCTTCAGCTGACGAGCCATTTCTACCCCTACCTGATAAATGAGGCTATCATTCTGAATGGCCCCGAGGGTCATGTTCCTAGGGAAATCCGGAATTTCTTTCATTCGCATCCCCAATCCCCATTCTGCATCCTGGGCTACCATTAAGGGGACCCGGCTTTGCTGTTGCCATAGGTTGAGCAGTCGGATTTGATGAGTAGGAGTTCCCTGCATCATGATGAGCCCTCCTATCTTATACTGCTGAATGATTTTGCTGATTCTTTGTTCCTGCTCTGGGTCATCTTTCCCAAAGGCAGGAATCATGATCATTTGCCCTATTTTTTCTTCCAGGGTCATCTGAGCAATCACGCGGTCTGCCCAACGGAAAGCTTCCGTTTTATTCTTCCAGGGAAAAGAAGGGATACTTTCAGCCTGGGCCCATAGGCCTGAACTGAACACCATCAACAATGAAAAGAAGCCCAATAGGGCTATTTTTTTCGATGACATGAAGTACAAGTTTTTTTTCCCAGAAAGAATGGTGTAGAGAAATGGTAAATTACAGAAAAAGTATCTAACAGTAGGGGTAAATTTTCAATTCATAAATCAACTGTCAGAAACAAGTCTTTTTCAGCTCAAAATTCCCCATTTCATATATAATTCTCCTACAGCTAATGTGCCAAAAACTACA
>JBCBKZ010000457.1:0-4879 GCA_038520955.1 Bacteroidota bacterium
TATGAACCATGAGTTTACGGAAGCTGCTATGGGCTATTCTTCAGATTTGGAATGGACAGACTACAAGGTAAGAGGGTGGAATGATCCTCATTTAATAGCCTATATGGAATCTCATGATGAAGAGAGAATGGTCAACAGAATCCTCCAATTTGGAGATGCTGCTGATGGATATAATACGAGAGAATTTGAAACAGCTCTGAGACGAGTAGAAGCAGCTTCTTCCGTTTTCTACTCCATCCCTGGTCCCAAGATGCTTTGGCAGTTTGGAGAACTGGGGTATGAATTCTCCATCAATTATTGTCCAAATGGATCTATCGACAATTCTTGCCGGGTAGATCCCAAGCCTATCAGATGGGATTACCTGGAGAATGAAAGTAGAATGAGGCTGAGAAATATCATGGCTTCCATGATCTACCTCAAGACCAACTTCCCTACCTTCTCCACTACGGATTACACCTTCAATGATGCCAACTTCTTCATTAAGTCTGTATACCTAAATCATCCTGATATGGATGCAGTTACCCTTGCTAACTTCAGGGTGATAGAATCCAACTTCAATCCTAAGTTCCCATACACGGGTACATGGTATGAGTTTTTCAGTGGAGACAGCATAGTGGTAACTGATGTAAATGAACGTGTAACCTTCGCCCCAGGAGAGTACCGAGTTTATACCTCTAAGCCCATAGAGAAACCATCCAACCTGACGGTAGGCATAGAAGATCAGTTACAAGTAGAAGCAATTTCGGCTTACCCAAATCCTGTTTCTGCGGGAGGAAGCATCTCAGTTGAGTATGCTGAAATTGTAGCGCCTTCAGCTATTACCTTGTATGCCATTGACGGAAGAAGGATTAGTCTGAAGGGCAAAAGGCAAGGGAACCTGTTACACATTTCCATTCCTAAGGAGGTAGCTTCCGGAATCTATGGACTGAGAGTAGAAGCTGGTAGCAAGGGATTTGTTAGTAAGATTCAGGTGGAGTAATCAATAGCTGATTCCTTTCCTGCTCAAAAACTACTAGCTCGGGGTTTAAACCCCGAGCTAGTAGTTTTTTTATCCTTTACCTGTGAATATGTCTCTCCTACCTCTTATGGAAGAATTTCTTTACGCCCTTATTCCCTTTCAAGTCATCTATGATCACCACATAAATTCCCTCTACCTGTTCTTTCCAATCCAGTACTGTCCTGGAAAAGGATGAGGTATCAGCCTGAATTAAGGCTCCCTGCAAATCTGTAATGGTATATGTGTAAGAAGAAACATTGGATTTTCTCTCGATTACTAAGGACTGCTCCTGCTGGTCATAGTAGGTATTTAGCCCTTCCCAAATTTTCTCATCAAGAGAAGTAGGGAACACATAAGGGTATTCCATCCATTCTATTCCTCCTGGAATCAGCAGGTCCTGGTTAAAGTCAAAAAAGGTAGCATGCTCCTGATGGGAACCCTTTCCCCACTGTGTGGAACAAGGGGTAGAGACCCATGAAGGCTCCCAATAGACTACCCCATCTCCACCCTTATCCATGACTTCTTGTGTCAAGTCTATCAGCCACTGCTTTTGGGCCATGGGAGAAGCTGGTGAGTAGGAAGGGTGCACACTATTGATGATGTTGTTAGCCTGGTCCTGGCTGCTGGTGGTCCAGATATAACCGGTTTCTACTACAATGACTTTTTTGCCGGGATAAAGGGTGTTTAGCCGCATGATGACTTCCCCCGTTTCGGAAATGGTAGTGGGCTGGTGCCAGGCCCAGTAGTAAGACATGGCTATAATGTCAAAGTCGGTTACCCCATTACTTACAAACTCGTCTACCCACCACTCTACCTGATCTGGATCAGCCAAATGAAGCGCTATCTCTATATCAGCAGAAACATCTCTTACCGCCTGGATGGCTGAATTAAATAAGGGTGCATTTCGTTTCCAGTCCAGTGTCCAGGTCTGGTTTTGCACAGGAGAAAGGAGAATACCCCTGTTGGTCTCATTCCCAATCTGCACAAGTTCTGGCAGAAGGTCTTCTGACTTGAGCGTATTCAAGGTACTTGAAACGTAATTATAGACGGAGTCCTGTAGAACGGGTAGGTTATCCACTACGGCTAACCATGCAACAGGAACTACCTGCTTGGAAGGATCAGCCCAGTTGTCAGAGAGGTGGAAATCCAGCAAAACATCCATATTCTGCTCCTTAGCCCTGCGGATACTCTTTTTTACATCCTCCAGATCACTATACCGCTGGCCGCTATTCAGTCCATCATACCAGGAGGGCGTATGCCATAGCCTGAGCCTTACCAGATTATTCCCATGATCTGCGAATATCTGGTATAGGTCTTTCTCTTCTCCATTCTCTTTGAAAACTGCCCCGCAGTCTTCCATTTCATTCACATAGGACTGGTCAGCCCCAAACCAAAAATCCTGACCGCACAATTGGCAGCCAGGATATATCATTAGCCCGAGTAAAAAGGCTATATATGTTCTTTTCATATCAGCTTAGTAACCAGGATTTTGTACAAGGTTAGGATTAGCACCTAAATCCGGAGAAGGGATAGGATAGATATCTCTGAAACTTTCTACCGCTCTACCTTCTGGTGCATTTCCTTTCCATGCCCAAACGTAGTTAGTAGAAGCGCTGAATTCTCCAAATCTGATTAGGTCAGTTCTCCTATGACACTCCCAGTACAATTCTCTGGCTCTCTCATTTCTTAAAAATTCAAGACTTAGTTCTGCATCTGTAATCCCTCCGGTTGGTGATCCAAATGCACGGGTTCTCACCTGATTTACATACCCCAATGCCTGGGCACGATCTCCATTATCTCTTAATATGGCTTCAGCAGCCATGAGGAGGAAATCAGCTAACCTAAACATAGGGAAGTCAGTATCAGGGTGATCTGAATCTGATCCTTGCAAACCATCAGAAGTGATATTCTTGAACTTGGTTACTGCATAACCATCAGTGAAGAGGGATACATCCGCTATATCCAGGCTTTGTCCCTCAGAGAAGAAAATCCCTCTATCATCAAAAGCTGTAGATCTTATCTCAAATGTATAGTCGGGCTTATCCAGATATAGGAGGATATGATAAGAGCCTGTCTCTTGGACAATAATGTTTCCCCCATCCTGAGAAAGCAATCCATCTCCGGCATTGTCTCCCAGGTTGATGGTCCAATCATCATTAGCCCTGAATTTCATCTCACCGGCATCCAGGTCTACGAAAATCTCCATCGCCTCTTCCTCAGCATTCCATGTCATGTCTGTATCTGCATCCCATCCTCCTGGCGTGGCAGTACCTATGATTCCCCACTCCGTTTTTTCAAGGGAGTACGTATTATCATTCAGGTTTACATTCATTTTGTATAGACCAGCCTCCTGAGTCTTGATGGTATCCCCGAACTGTTCCAGGGTTCCGTCAGCTCCATTGTCCCCCAGGAATAAAGAGAGGGAAGGGAAGGGTGTAATGAGGAAAGGACTGTTTTCTACCGGAAAATACTTATATCCTTCATATTCTCTGTTACTGGCAGTAGAAGATAGAGAGGTCTCGGTATTTCCTCCGTCCCATCCCTGGTAAGCTCCAGGTATATACACCTTAGGATAGCTTACTGTATTTCCATCATTGGCGAGGGAAACTACGCCTCCACCTTCAGGAAACTGCTCTACTAACTGACGGGTAGTTCTGGTCCCCCCCCAGCCGGATACTACGCCGGAAGCATTAGGGTCCATATCTCCTCCGATACCTGCACGTATGATGAAGGTCATTCCTCCCCATGTTCTGGTGCTTACTCCGTCAAAGGCTATAGGGAAGATAATCTCATCAGACAGATGATTATCAGCTAAGAATAAATGAGAATATTCAGGTTCCAGCGTATAGCCAGCATTGATGATTCTCTCACAATAAGCGAGGCAATCTGCATTACGCGCCGTTCCCGTATACACTTCCGCATTTAGGTAAAGCTTAGCTAACAAAGCCCAAACAGCACCTTTATCTGCTCTTGCATACTCATTGCTTCTTGCTTCAGCTATTTCACTTTCAATAGCTAACAGTTCTGACTCTATATAAGCGAATAGATCAGGTCCCTGAATCTGCTCAGGTAGGAAGGCGCCCACGGCATCTTCTTCCGTTACAAAAGGCACATTTCTAAACATGTCCAGGGCATGGTAGTAGCTAAGTGCTCTTAGAAATCTCGCTTCCGCTCTGAATCCTTGAATTTCTGTTTTAAGGGCGGCATCTACCCCTCTGGAATCCAGTTTAGCATCTGTCGTTTCCCTAATAAACTCATTGGCCAGTGCTATCTGATAGAATACTCTACTGTAGAAGGCGAAGATAAATCCATCATCCGCACTCCATTCTTGCCAGTGAAAGTCTTTAATGGTCTGGTCATTCCAGCCGATGATAGCTTCATCTGTAGAAAGCTCCTGGTGGTACCAGAACCCTCTTAGATACTGTCCAAATCCTTCGTCTATTCCTTCAATATCAGATTGACCGGCAGGGCCTTGCTGCCCACTAACTGCCAGGCCGGCATATATTTTGGCTAATACCTGACGATAAGATTCCGGGCTATCATACACTACGCTAGCCGTGACTACATCTTCGTCTATGGGTATAGTGTCCAGATCGTCTACACAGGCGGTACCAAAGGCGATCAATAGCGCCATTATCAGTACCAGGTTGAGTTTTGAGTAGTATGAACGTCTCATTTTTATGCTATTGTCGTTTTTTAGAATTCTACTGAAAGTCCTAACAACCATGTTCTGGGTTTAGGATAAATGTTATTATCTATTCCTCCGAAAATCTCAGGATCCAGTCCATCATAATCTGTGATCACAAATGGGTTCTGAACGGTGGCGTATATCCTTGCGAATTTGGCCAACTTGGCAATGTCATTAAAGGAGTATCCCATGGT
>JBCBKZ010000458.1:0-4854 GCA_038520955.1 Bacteroidota bacterium
ATCAAAACACATTTACCTGATCCCTCTACTTACAGAAGTACAGAATCCTCCACTCAACATCCTGCATCATGAAGTACCTAACCGAATATAGAGATCCTGAGCTGGCCAACCAGTATCTGGATGAAATCAAAAAAACCGTCACCCAGCCATGGAAAATCATGGAAGTCTGCGGCGGCCAAACCCATAGTTTGGTAAAACATGGTATCGTTAACATTCTGCCGGATGAAATCACTATGATTCATGGGCCAGGATGTCCCGTCTGTGTAACTCCGCTGGAAAAGATTGATAAGGCTATCCACCTAGCTGAGAAAGATGATGTGATTCTCTGCTCATTTGGAGATATGTTGAGGGTTCCTGGCAGCCAGAAGAGCTTACTACAAGCCAAAGCTGAGGGGGCAGATGTACGCATACTTTACTCTCCCCTTGAAGCAGTAAAGCTGGCCATAGAAAATCCAGATAAGGAAGTAGTCTTTTTTGCAGTAGGCTTTGAAACTACTGCCCCTGCTAATGCACTATCTGTCGTACACGCTGAAAGACAAGGCGTGAAAAATTATTCCATACTCACCTCTCACGTATTGGTTCCACCTGCCATGGAAGCAGTTATCAATGATCCGGAGAGCCAAATAGATGCTTTCCTGGCTGCAGGCCATGTGTGTACCATCATGGGACTGGATGAATACTTCCCTATAGTGGAGGACTATGATATTCCCATTGTGGTTACCGGATTTGAGCCTGTGGATATTCTCCATGGAATTCTCATGACAGTCAAACAGCTAGAGGCCAAGAAAGCTAACCTAGAGAATCAGTATAGCCGGGTAGTAGCCGCAGAAGGGAATCCCAATGCCAAGGACGTCATTTATCAAGTTTTTGATATAAAAGACAGAGCATGGAGAGGCATAGGAACCATCCCCAAAAGTGGTTACGAGGTAAAAGAGGCCTATGCCATGTATGACGCTAACAAGAAATTCCAGATTGATGTAGAGGAAGCGCCAGAGTCAGCAGACTGTATTGCAGGTCTGGTCTTAAAAGGAATCAAAAAGCCGCATGAGTGCCCTGCATTCGGGAAAAAATGTACGCCTCAGAATCCATTGGGGGCTCCTATGGTCAGTTCTGAAGGAGCCTGTGCAGCCTATTACAATTTCAGTAACGCTATCCATCAATTAGAACAGGTCGGATCATGAGTCAGCCCGCACTAAATATGCAGCTAAGCTGCCCTATGCCTAAGGTAGACTTTGAGATAGTCACTTTGGGGCATGGAAGTGGAGGTCTGCTCACCAACCAACTTCTGGATAAGGTGATCATGGAAGCTTTGTCTAATCCTATCCTGGACAAAAGACATGACGGAGCTACTCTCCACCTTTCCGGTAAAATGGCCTTTACCACTGATAGTTTTGTGGTGTCTCCCATCTTTTTCCCCGGAGGGAACATTGGAGAGCTGGCCGTGAATGGGACAGTGAATGATTTGGCTATGAGTGGTGCCATTCCTCAGTATCTTTCCCTTAGCTTCATTATAGAAGAAGGCTTGAGAATAGAGGAACTATGGGAAATTCTCCAGGGAATCAAAGATGCCTGTGAGGAGGCCGGAGTTCAGATAGTTACCGGAGATACCAAGGTAGTAGAGAGAGGAAAAGGAGATCAGATATTCATTAATACTTCTGGCGTAGGTTCCATGCACCCTAAAGCCAATATTGACGCCGGTAGAATCCAGGTGGGTGATAAGATCATTGTCAGTGGGCCTGTAGCCAGCCATGGCATAGCCATCATGTCTGTGCGAGAGGGGCTGGAATTTGACACGACCATTACCAGTGATACCCAAAGCCTGAACCGTGCGGTCATGCATTTACTGGATGATTTTGGAGAAGCTATTAAAATATTCAGAGATCCTACCAGAGGAGGGGTCGCCTCTACCCTGAATGAATTAGCCAGGGATACTGCCTTAGGCATGGAACTCTTAGGAAACAAAATCCCTATGCTCGAAGAAGTTAGAGGAGGTTGCGAACTACTGGGCTTAGACCCACTTTATGTAGCTAATGAAGGGATTTTCCTTTCCATAGTAGAAGCATCAGCTGCTGATGCCATTTTGGCTAGGCTACAGGCGGTAGAAGGATTTGAGCAGGCAACCATCATAGGAGAAGTAGTAGAGGCCCATCCCAGAAAAGTGATCCTGAATAGTGGGATAGGTGGGAAAAGGGTAGTCCACATGATGGTTGGAGAACAATTACCACGAATTTGCTAGAAATGATTCAAACTGATTCACGAATACAATCCGAGCTGGTTTCCAAGATTTTAGTCTTTCAGGGAGAAGAAGGAAACCCCTTACTGGCTCCCAGAGGCGTCTGCATACATGGAAACAAACTGTTAGTAACTGATACGGGACAGAATAGGGTCTTTATCTGGAATACCATTCCTGAAACTCCTTTCCAGTCTCCTGATATAACCCTCGGTCAAGCGGATGCCTCCGGTGTTGGGAGAAATTCAGGCGGTAAAGTAACAGCTTCTACCCTTCTCTACCCTTCCGGAATCTGGACAGATGGAGAAAGACTGATAGTAGCTGACGCATGGAACCATAGGGTTCTGATTTGGCTAAGCTTCCCTGAGAGGGATGGGCAGCCGGCAGATGTTGTGGTAGGGCAAGCTGACTTTACTTCTAATGAACCTAATGTAGAAGGGATCGCCAGTCCTCCTTCTGCGAAATCTCTTAACTGGCCCTATGGTGTATTCTCAGATGGAACTGCACTATGGATAGCAGATACCGGAAATCGTAGGGTGTTGTATTACAAGCATATTCCTACCAGCTCTTTTGTGGAAGCAGATGGCGTGATAGGGAAAAGAGGTTTTACAGAAAGAGACTATGAGCATGAGGATGCCATCTGGCCATACTCAGTCAAGATTTCTCCTGAAGGGAAAATGGCCATTACTGACACCCAGTATTATCGAATCCTATTATGGAATAAGTGGGAGGATGGATTTAGCCAGCAGGCAGACACCATTATTGGTCAGCCAACATTCGAGGCTAATGGCCAAAACCAGTTTGGGTGGTTCCCGGAAGCACACTCCCTTAACTGGTGTTATGATACCTGCTTTTACCAGGAAGGGATTTGGGTAGCAGATACAGGAAACAGCCGGATTCTTTGGTATCCGAAAGTTCCTCAGGAGCATAATTCGAAAGCCACAGACTTACTGGGGCAAAATAATTTCCAGACGGGAAGTGAGAATAAAAACAGCATTCGCAGCACAGAAACCAGCTACTACTGGCCATTCTCCCTAAGCATGCAAGGAAAGATCCTCGCGGCGGCTGACACTGGAAACCACCGAATCATCATCAATTATCTAAAGGACTAACTAATGGGAGAAGGAATCAGTCTTGCATTTGCTCTGATGGTGGGATTTGGCCATGCTTTTGAAGCTGACCACTTGCTGGCAGTAAGTACCTTAATTTCTCGTTCCAAGAATACTCGTGATGTGGCTGGCAGTGGATTCATATGGGGGCTGGGACATACCTCAACCATCTTTTTTATAGGTCTATTATTCATTGTCTTCAATGTCCAACAACTTAAATCCTATTTTGACTACTTCGAGATTCTGGTAGGGATCATGCTCATACTATTGGGAATTTACCGACTCATTAAAATGGTAAATGGGGCCCCGGAAGCACACGAGCATAATGAACGGGAAGCCTACAGTATAGGCTTAATCCATGGTCTGGCAGGTAGCGGAGGATTGATTTTGCTAGTAATGACAGATCTCAATACTACCCAGGAGGCGCTTGCCTATCTAGCTTTGTTTGGAATAGGATCAGCTGTAGGCATGTCAGTAGCTGCCTCCATACTTAGGTTATCTATCTTTGAAGGAAAAGGAAACCTATTGCGCAAAAAGATATTTACCTGGTTATCCTCAATTCTGTGTATAGGGTACGGTTTATTTATTCTCAGTAGATTCATGTAAATATGGAAAATGTAGATCCTAAAGCTTTTCTCTTATTCGGCCTAAAACACTACGAGATAGTTATAGAGAAAGAGGATGGGAAATATATCCACCTTCAGAATGACTACTTGATTGAAATAGAGGGGCCTTCCCTATTCAAACTTATGCATAAAGGCCAGGTAGTAGGACCCTTTGGCTCAGTAGAAAATTTGTGTGATTTTCTACAGCAGGACATTGCCTTGAACTATGGATAAAAAAGAACTGCACATAATCGCCCTATCTAAAAGTGAATCCAGTCCCCAGAACTATGTCCTGATTCTGGAGGAAAAAGGGGGGTTTAGGCGGATTCCCATCATCATTGGTGCTTTCGAGGCGCAGGCTATTGCTATTTCTCTGGAAAATATGAAGACTGACAGACCTCAAACCCATGACTTACTCCTTACCGCCCTGGAACTGGAAGAAAGAAAACTAGCGGAAATAATCATCTCTGCCTATGAAGATGAAGTTTTCTTTGCCACCCTGGTAGTGAAAGAAGGAGAATCCACTAAAGAAATAGATGCTCGTTCTTCAGACGCCATCGCACTTGCCATCAGGAAAGCGTGTCCCATTTATACCTATGAGTCTATTATTCAGCGTGCCGGGATCGTTCTGGATAGTCCCAGTAAATCCTTTGGAGAAAAAAGAAGTCTGGATAAATATTCTCTGGAAGAACTAGAGTCCCTTCTTGAAGCTGTATTGAAGAAAGAAGATTATGAGAGTGCGAGAAAGATCCGGGACGTCATTAAGAAGAAAACGGACTGATAAGTAGAAATCGGGCTAATTTTCCGACATTGCGTCGAAAATCAGTCTGACTTGAAAAACAAGGAGAAAATAATCGTGTCTGCCACCCGCCTCTTCAATGAAATGGGTGTGGTAAATGTACGTCTCCAA
>JBCBKZ010000459.1:0-4851 GCA_038520955.1 Bacteroidota bacterium
GGTAGGAAGTCCATTCTCCTATACGCTTACCCAGCTGAGCAACAGCAGGATGGTACGCACTGAAGAAGACGGAGAAAAGAAGAAATAAGAGTGACGCCTTTTTCATGCCGCAAATATAGCTAAGCTGAGTCAAGAAAGTGAAGGGAGAAATCTTCCCCCCACGTGGATGTTACAGTCCTGCGACTGATTTCCCTGATTTTTTTCGGAATACTTCCACCCCTTCACGGAAATAGTTTCTGTAGAAACTTAGATCCAGCGGAGGATTATACCCGGTAGGAGGAAGCAGATTCTGTTTTTCGTGATCTATAAGTACATAGTAAGGCTGTGCATTAGACCCATATACATCAATCTGGTATTGGATCCACTGATCTCCTATGGTACGAATCTTTTTCCCATCCTCAGTCTTAAGAATCTCTGGAAGCTTATCCCTGTCATCTGTATATAGAGAAATGAGGACATACTCTTCGGTGATGTACTTCCTTACCTCAGGGTCTATCCACATATTTTTTTCCAGGTACCTACAGTTGGCACAGGTGTGGCCGGTGAAGTCCAGGAAGACGGGCTTGTTCACAGACTTTGCGTATTCAAGTCCCTGTTCCAGGTCATAGAAAGCGCAAAAACCATTTGGGGTATCCTTTGCCAGGTGACCAGAAATTTTATTGGGATAGGTACAGATATCATTTCCTGCAGTGGAAGCAGAGGGGCCTGTGTAAACACTGCCACCCGCCTGGAGAATGACGCCCATATCAGATTTGTCTTCCGGGATGTAGCCGCCCAGCATATTTAGAGGGGCACCCCACAATCCGGGTAGTAGATAAAGGGCAAACCAGAAGCTACCCATAGACATGAGCAGTCTGGGAACAGAAACTCTGTCCATAGGGCTATCATGGGGAAGTTGAAGCTTTCCTAGTAGATATATGCCCAGCAGCATGAAGATCACGATCCATGCCCCTATGAAAATGTCTCTGTCAAGAAGTCCCCAATGCATCACCAAGTCTGCACGACTGAGGTAAATCAGGGAAAGAGCCAATTCTAAAAAGCCCAAAACTACCTTTACGCTATTTAGCCAACCACCTGACTTAGGCAGAGAATTCATCCAACCCGGAAAGATGGCAAACAAACTGAAAGGAATAGCGATGGCAGAAGAGAAAGCCAGCATAGAAACGGCAGGTCCCAAATAAGAAGAACCACTTGCAGCTTCAAATAAGGCTGTACTGACCAGAGGACCTGTGCAGGAGAAAGAAACTACTGCCAGTGCCAGTGCCATTAGAAAGATACCCGCAAAGCCGCCTCTTTCACTGCTTTTCTTAAGATTGGTGCTCCATGAGGAGGGAAGTGTAATCTCAAATAAGCCTAGAAAAGAAAGGGCGAAAATAAATATAAGCGCAAATAAGATGAGGTTGAAGGTGGGGCTTACGGAAAGCTGTCGCATGACATCTCCGCCCAAAAGGACCGTTACCAGTAACCCTATGACGGTATAAATGATCACTATCGAGAGTCCATACGAAACGCCATTTCTGATTCCCTGTGCTCTATTTTCACTTTGCTTTGTGAAGAAGCTCACCGTGAGTGGAATGAGAGGGAAGATACAAGGCGTCAATAATGAGGCAAACCCAAAAATGAATCCTTCCAGAAAGGCTCTCCATAAACTTCTGGAGTTTCCACTGTTAGTTTCCGTTTGAGCTAGACTGACCGTTTGGTTTGGGGAGCTGTCGCCGTAAGAGGTTTCAACTTTTCCATTGACACAGGCAGCGTCATTACAGATTTGGTAGATGAGAGCTCCCGAAAGAGAAGGAGCATTTTCTGTTACCAGCAGCTTTTGCTCAAAAGCAGCCTCCCCTTTGAAATAGGCCACTTCTGTTTCAAATACTTCATCAAACTTCTTCTCAGGCGTAGATAACTCTTGTAGGCTACCGAGGAGTTGTAAGCCCGTGCTGCTTTCGTCTAGTATGTATTCTGTGGGTATGCCTGAAGGCTCTTTGGAAGGATTTACGCTATAGATATAGTGTCCATCCTGTATAGCTGCCTGAAAGCGCAAAGTGATGGTATCTCCTTTTTGCCAGTCTGAGCTTTTGGAAAAGCTTTGCTCCCAGCTGATTTGAGAAAGAAGATCTTGTGTACCTCCTGATCCTAAAACAGGGGCGGAAACAGGCGCGTCTCCAAACTGAGCAATAGATTCTGTTTGTTCCTGAGGAGAAGGTTCTTCGCTTACAGGTGTCAGCGAAGCTTCCGGGCTGAAGGAAGGGGTCTCACTTTTTTTTTTCGCTACTTCAAATGCTTGAGAAATATCCAGAGAACCAGGAATACATCTGCTGTCATCACAGATCTGGTATCTAAGGTATCCATCTAGCTGAGCCGTACCAGCTTCCAGGGTTATATCCTGAATGAAGGTAATCTTATCATGGAATATGGTGATATCCGTTTCGTAAATATCGTCGTAGGAGGTCTCAGGCTCCCCCCCTTCTTCTTTCAACCCTCCATTCAAGCTTAAGCCTGTGGTGGTCTCATCCAGCTCAAAGGTAGTTCCCAGATTTGGCCAGTCTTTAGGAGGAACAGAAGAGTATACGTGAAAACCTGCATCTATCTTCGCTTTGAAAATCAGGCTTACGGTTTGTCCTTCTTCATAAGGCCCTGCTGGTACTATGCTCTGCTCCCACTGTACAGCCTTATCTATCTGCCCAACAGCCAATAATCCGGAAAAGAGGAAAGAGACAAATATGATTACACGAAACTGAAAGTTCATAGAGAATATCTTGTGTACGTTAGTTCGCTTACGAGCGTAGTCCTAAAGCGTTTGCATTTTTGCCGACAGAGTAGTCAATAAAGAAACAAACAGCTCTTTCCCATCCGTATTTCCCAGAATAGGGTCTGTAGCTCTTTCAGGGTGGGGCATCATCCCCAACACATTTCTGCGCGCATTACAAATCCCTGCAATATTGTTCAGGCTGCCATTAGGGTTAGCCTCCTGGCTGACATTTCCTGCTTCATCACAGTACTGAAATAGAATTCTGTCTTCATCCTGAAGCATTTTCAATACGTCATCAGAACAGTAGTAGTTCCCTTCCGCATGGGCAATAGGGATTTTGTAAGCCCTGTCTTCTAACTGTGCAGTGATGGCAGTGTTGTTAGAAACAGGCTTTACATAAACGTTCTTGCAGATGAAGTTTGTGCTATTATTATGGAGGAGGGCACCCTCAAGCATATGAGCTTCTGTCAACATCTGGAAGCCATTACAGATCCCAATCACATAACCACCTGCCTCTGCATGATTAACCACTTCCTTCATAATGGGGGAGAATCTGGCGATAGCTCCTGATCTGAGGTAATCTCCATAAGAGAATCCACCTGGTAAACAGACCACATCACAACCCTGGAGGTCATGGTCTTTATGCCAAAGCGATACTACTTCCTGACCCAGATTATGTTCCAGGCTGATCAACAGATCTCTATCACAGTTACTTCCGGGGAATGTTATGACTCCAAACTTCATGTGATTCCTATTTAAGGGTACCAATTAAGGGTTTTTTTCTCACATTCAGGGCTTCTTTTGCGTCCTGAGTAAAGTATATGTGGTAATTCTCTATTTGTTCTTCTTTGTACTGATTGAAGAGGGCTGGATAACGCTCCTGAAGTTGTGGGAAATAGCCCGTAGTATCTATGATGAAATCAGGCATCTGTGCTTCAAAAGCCTGGAATACCTTTAGGTCATTCTCCTCTTTAGATAAAAGGGCGACCTCTTCTTTATGATCCCAGACGGGATATTTGTAAAAGAATATTCTAAAATCAGTGTATTTGGTAGCAGACCTGAAGTTAAGCCTGTGATATAAGCTGGGCTGGTACTGCATGAACCAAACCCGTTGGTCCTCCTGGTGCCCATCAAAATATCGACTCAGCGCAAAGTCCGGGTCAAAGAGGGCATAGTTGTTCCCGTGATCTATGGGATTATCAGCCTTGGGACTGGTCCAGCCAAAGGTGTTAGGGTAAGCCAGACCGGCAAATTTTCCATAAAAATACAGGCTGGAACTGATGATGAGGAAAAAGACCAGCGACCTCCATCTATTCATCCACCTGAAGTCAAATGTCTTGGTAGCGTAAAAGACCAGGGGAGGAATGGCCAGCACAAAGTCCTGTACGTCCAGACGAGATACCTTAAACATCAGCATGACGGCATTGGAGAATAGCCAGGTCAGCATAACGGTTTCTATGGCTCGGATCTTAACCACATAGTTGTAAAACTTGAACCTGAAGTGAATAAACCCAAACACAGCCAGGGCCAAAATAATCCCCCAGGAATAGGCTATCACTTTCAGCGTATAGCTTAGGTTATAAGAATACATCTCCGTATGTGCCAGACCTACCCTGTCCAGGTAGTATAACAAGCCCACATCATAGAAATCATCCAGATTTCCATTCACATACATGATGGTGATGAAGCCCAGGAAACAAATCAGTAGTCCTCCTATGATGGCCAGAAGCTCATCCATCCGGGCCCTTTTCAGAAAGAGATAAGAAAGGACGACCCCCATAAGGAGAAAGGCATGTCTGTAGGCAGCCATGATAGCTATCATCATCCATATTCCTGCAGAAAAAAGGAGTTGGTAATTTCTGGAGGCCCGGGTATCCATTTGCATGATGGCGTGGAAAGCCAGAAGCACGGGTAGGAGTACCAGCAAGGAAGGCCCTAACTCTTGGGCATACCAGGGATTACAGGAGAGAAAGACAAATAGGATAGAAGGAATTCCCGGATACTTTCGGAATGGTTTATAAGTAACCAGCATTCCGTTAAAGTAGATGGCTGAGATATATAGATAAAAGCAGGTGAAGATTCTAATGCACTTATCAGCATCAGAA
>JBCBKZ010000045.1:0-15054 GCA_038520955.1 Bacteroidota bacterium
CAAAAGATGCTATTTACTTTTTCTCCTTCAGTACAAGTCCCTACACTTACAGGGCTTGGTGAAAATTCACCTCCACCGTTCTGTGAGAAGGTTGTATTGCTGATGACCAATCCTGATTTGCTGGCGTATATAGCACCTGCGCTCTGCTCGGCAAAGTTATTGAAGAACAAACTGTTGTCTATCAGTAACTTGGATTCAGAAGCGAATATGGCACCGCCGTCCACATCGTCAGCCACGTTAGACTGGAAGATACATCTGGAGAGAGTTAATAAGCTACCAAGAGAATATACTGCACCTCCGGATCTCTCTCCTCTATTACCCACGAACCAGACGTCCAAGAAACTCGCTTCTCCATTTTCTACAAAGACAGCACCTCCATCGTCATCATAAGAATAGTTACCCTGGAAGGTAGAATGGTTCACACTCACCTGAACAGGATCTACCTGTGTACCAATGATGATTATACCTGGGCCGTGTGGCACTACCCCCATCTGGGTTCCATCTGACAGACCATTTTCTACGATGAATCCATCTACTACTGCCCCTTCTACTCCTTCAGCGGTAAGTATGTGGTAAGTATTGAGCCCACCTACATAAGAGAAGCCATCCAGGTCCAGGTCTCCACTTAGAATGGTAGGGAATAAATCCCAATTACGCTGGCTTTTGGCAGTCTCTCCACCTTTAAACCCACCATATAGTCTTAGGTTATCTAACAACCCAAAAGTCTCATACGGATCCTGCACCTGAGAGGGAAGGTACATTCCTTGTGCTACCCATACTTCTCTCACCTTAGGACAGTTGCTGGCTAGGGCCAACGCATCTTGAAGGTCGGTAAAGGCATCTGTCCATGAAGCACCTGTGTTCAGGCCACCAGCATTTATGTTTACATAGATGATGGTATCATTCGGGCAGGTAGGAGGTAGGTTATCAGAATATTCATACGCTCCTCTATCAATAGTTCCATCAAAGATTCTGGCATTTCTGTCAAGATCCAGTGGCTCAAGAGAGACAGCGTTTAGGCCTGTGTTTATACCTGGGCTTGATGGCAATAGGCGTAGATTGGCAGGCATGGCGGTAGAGATAAATTGTGGGTTCACATTTACATTACCCGTACCAGCATATCCACCCTGGATAATGGTATAGTTGATGGCCATTTGGGACTTATCACCCATGATGAGGTAGTTAGGGTCCCCAGGTGAAGGATTTCCGTCTGTGTCTATATTATCCCAGAAAATAGAGTTGGCAATTTCTACCTTGTTGTTTCCCCAAAGTCCCAGGGCTGCACCGCGACCGGTGTGGGTCTCATTAGCATGGAAGGTAGAATTGATGATAGAAAGCTCAGTATTCTGCCTTACGCCAATGGCTCCCCCATCACTATCACTACTTCTGTTTTTGTCAAAAACACAGTTTTCAACTTCTAGTCTGCTTACCGCGGTCTCTATGGCACCAGAACCAAATTCTCCGGCGTTGTCAAAGAAGTAAGAGTTGGTAACTCTTAAGGTATGGCTTCCAGTTGCATAGATGGCACCAGGGCCTTCGAGCGTTAGGTTACCTTCAAATCTACAATAGTCGATGACAGGATTCGCTTCCAATAAGGCCATGGTAGCCCCTCCGTCATAACCATAGTTTCTACGGAAAGTGGAGTTTCGGATGACAGGTTCACAGCTGGCACCTGAAGTAGCTTGTAACACCATTCCCATTCCTTCAAAGCCATTGGATACGGTTACTCCAGTACCAAATACGGCCTCTATCACACCGTCTTCTACTGTGAATCCGTCAAATAGAGTAGTATTGCTAAGGTCAGTCCCTACTACTACGTGATAAGATTCTCCAGGGAAATTAGTTAGCCCTGTTGTGGGGTCAAGATCTCCACTCAGGATGGATTTATAGGAAACCCAGTCTCTTTGAGAAAGCATGGTTTCAACTCCCTTAAATCCACCATACATGGCTACACCACTTACCAGTTCAAAAGATATGTCTTTGTCCAGCGTAGGTGTAGGCTTGTACACACCTTGTGCTACCCAGATCTCTCTTACATTTTCACAAACCCTAGCATATGTTAAGGCATCCTGAAGATCTGTGAAGGCATCTGTCCACGAGCTACCGTTGTTGGCGCCGGTAGCTGAAATAGCTACATATAGTCTTGTCAGTCCACACTCTATTTCTTCCGGGGTAAACTCATATGCCCCCATATCCACTGTGGTATTAGCAATTCTAGGATTTCTATCAAGATCTAAAGGCTCATTAGAAGCAGAGTTCAGACCCATATTGATGACTGGGCTTGTTGGCTGTAGGCGCAGGTTTCTAGGAACGGAAGCAGTAAACACAAATTGAGGATTTACATCTATGTTTCCGGTTCCAGGCCATCCACCTTCATAATCTGTATAGCTCATGCTAAGTCCGGAAATATGTCCTACTATACCTGGATCCACAGCGAAGGCACCTGGCTGTCTTCCATTATCCCAGAAAATAGAGTTTATGACTCTAGAGGATACAGTTCCTGTGGGTAGGAAGGTTTTTCCTAAGGCTAAGGCTCCACCTGAACCTTCATCTACTCTGTTACCGTAGAAAGTTGAGTTGATCACTATTAGGATAGTTCCGTTAGCAGTATAAATAGCACCTCCTCCACCAGTCTCTGCATAGTTATCATCAAAGGTACAGTTCTCTATCTCCAGTCTACCTACTTCTGAGGCTATCCCTCCCCCATAGTCATAAGCGCTATTGTCTATGAATTGGGAGTGAGTGATTCTAAGGGTATGTTTTCCTGTGGCGTAAATTCCTCCACCATCTATCTCACCAAAGTTATCTAGGAAGGTACAGAAGCTGATGCTTGGATTGGCATCCAGTAAGGCCATACCTCCTCCATCATTGTTAGTTACATTATTATCTGTGATAATCAGATTAGCGAAGACAGGCTCAGTAGGTGTTCCTGATGAGGTAAGTAATACTCCTGCTCCCTTGAGTCCATAAACGGAAGAGGCTGCATCATCTATATCTCCGTCCCTGATAGTAAATCCGTCCAGAACGGTATTACTATTTAGGTTAGTTCCATAAACTACATGGTAGGAATCATCAGAAATAGGAGAAATATCTCCACTCAGGATGGTAACATGCGCTACCCAGTCTCTTTGAGAAAGGAGGGTTTCTGTTCCATCGAAACCACCATATACAGCTACGTTATTTACCAGCTGGAATGGAATGTCTCTGTTGGTGGTAGAGGTAGGTAGATAGGTGCCTTGTGCTACCCAAATCTGGCGTACTTCCTCGCATACACGGGCTGTAGCCAGAGCATCCTGAAGGTCTAGGAAGGCATCAGTCCAGGAAGACCCATTATCAGCACCAGTAGCAGTAAGGTCTACGTACAATATGGGACCCGTGCATTCCACATCCTCTCCTGAAAATTCATATGCACCCATATCCACAGTAGTATTCGCGATTCTGGGGTTTTTATCAAGATCCAGGGGCTCTGTAGAAGCAGTATTGATTCCTGTATTTATGGCAGGGCTTGTTAACTGAAGTCTTAGATTAGCTGGAGAAGAACCAGTCGAAGCGAACTGTGGATCCAGATCAAGGTTTCCGACTCCAGGCCAGCCACCTTCAAAAATACTGTATGAAATAGTTAAGGCACTCTTATCACCTATGATATAGTAGTTCGGATCACTTGGATCTTGAGGATTCCCATCAGTGTCTTCATTTCCCCAAAAAATAGAGTTAAAGATGTCAACCGTATTGTTGGATCTAAAACTGAAGATAGCGCCTCTTCCTGTATGGGTTCCATTGGCATAGAAGGTACTGTTTACAACCCTCATATCAGTATTCGGCATCAGTTCTATAGCTCCACCATCTTCATCACCACTTCTGTTGTCTTCAAATACACAGTTTTCCAGCTCTAATCTATCTACTTCTGCTTCTATGGCACCTGATCCAAATTCTCCTGAGTTGCTGTAGAAGTAGGTATCTGTGATTCTCAAAACATGATTACCAGTAGCATAAATGGCAC
Source organism: Bacteroidota bacterium (assembly GCA_038520955.1). Classification (GTDB taxonomy): domain Bacteria; phylum Bacteroidota; class Bacteroidia; order J057; family J057; genus JBCBKZ01. The sequence goes on from JBCBKZ010000045.1 coordinate 4,001, forward strand.
CTACTCCTTCTTCGCAATAGTTATCATCAAAATAACAGTCATCTACGGTAGGGTTGGCATCCAGCAAAGCCATGGCACCACTACCTGTTCTACTTCTGATACTTCTGAACGTGCAGTTTTTGATGATGGGCGTACAGGTAAATCCGGAACTGGCTCTTAGTAGAATCCCTAATCCAAATTCTCCAAAGGGGATTGCCGGGTCAGATGGACCATCACTCAGCATATCGCTTTCTGTTATGATGAAGCCATCAAGGACCGTATTGCTAGATAGATCACTTCCCAAAACCACACGGTAGGAATTCTCTCCAGGGATATCTCCACTCAGGATGGTAGGATGTGCTACCCAATCTCTTTGGCCAAGAGTAGTTTCATTTCCATCAAAACCACCATAAACTCTCACATGATTGACCAGATTAAATGAGACAGCTCTGTTAGAAAGAGCAGTAGGTTTATATGATCCTTCAGCTACCCAAATTTCTCTTACATTCTGGCATTTACGTGCCGTTGCTAGGGCATCCTGAAGATCTATAAAGGCATTTGCCCAAGAGGAACCATTATCAGCACCTGTAGCAGTGAGATCCACATATAGTCTGGCGCCACCACATTCCTCTTCTTCCTTTAAGAATTCATATGCGCCCATGTCAATGGTAGCGTCTACTATTCTTGCATTTCGAAGAATATCAAAAGAACCACTGAGGGAAACAGCATTCCCAGTGTTGATGGAAGGACTTCCTGTAGTCAAGCTAAAGTCCCCTGCAGATGGGTTTTGGTAGAGTGGATCTGCATCAATGTTTCCTGTGCCTGGGAATCCACCATGTACATTGGAGTAGGTAACGCTAATCTGTCCCTGAGAGAAGATGGGGAACTGTCTGTCTTTAAAGAATATGCTACTGACTACTCTGGCTTTTCCTCTATTGTGAAGAGAGGAACCGGTATCTGCACCTGTTCTGTTGTTGACTAAGGTAGCATTAGCCATGTCAAGGGCTCCATTTGTCCCTACATAAATGCCTCCCCCTCTCTGGGCTGCATTCTTAACAAAGACTGAATTATCAATTTCTACGAGATCGGCAAATGCAGCCACAGCTCCTCCATCTTCCTCGACAGCGTTATTTTCTGTGAAGTAAGAGCGGGAGATGTGGGTTTCCCCAGCTCCAGGACTCAGCATAACAGCTCCTCCGTCTCCCTTCGCTACATTTTTTCTGAAAGTACAGTCCAGGATTTCAGAAAAGAGGTTGCTACCATATATAGCCCCCCCTGATCCATTGGGAGCAGTGTTCGCATTAAACAAACAGTTAGCAATCCTCATACGGTTATTAATGCCGCGCTCGGTGGGAAGGACAAGTAATCCAGCGCCCAGCCTAGCAGTAGAAGATCCATCAGCATATCCATTTCTGACAGAAAAGCCATCTATCCAGGCGCCAGTGATCAGATCAAAGGCAGATACTACATGAAATGAATTATCTGAAATATTTCCCTGGCCAATGTTCCCATTAAGGATGGTTTCATTGGTTTTCCAGTCTCTTTGCTTGAGACTTTTTTCCTTTCCTATGAAGCCGCCAAAAAGGGCTGTTTTATCTGGAATAGTAAATGAAGTCTTTCTGTTAGTTCCGCTAGTGGGTTTATAAGTTCCTTTGGCTACCCAGATTTGGTCAGGACCTTCAGTGCTTCTGGCTTGTTTTAAGGCAGACTGTAAGTCTGTAAATGCGTTGGCCCAGGAAGTACCTGTATTAGCTCCTGTAGCTGCTCTGTTTACATAAATTATGGGCGCAGAGGTGAAGTACGCATTACCTCCTGGGGTAGGTTTTTGTGCGTATGCTTTAGTGAGAGAAAGCATAACCAATAAGCATGTGAATGCCCTCACCCTGGCCCAAAGACCATTGTGTAAATTGTTCATAATTCGTTTAGCGTTTTGAATGAGGTAGAATACTGAACATACCAGATCTTCTACCAGATCATTGTTTGGTTTAACTAAGGTGGGGGAGAAGTAGGAAAGGCTGAGAATCTATGACGCGTCTTCTCTTGCCGGTGTAAATCTGTTCGGCTTACAGGCGTTCCAGGTTTACATATTTGCCTCAGAGTGAAGAAAAGGAGAAGATGTAAACAGTAGGCGGGAAAAAATTTAGGTGAATAAATGATTTTTTCTCGGAAAAAGTTAAGGAAACTATACTAATTAGTTGGTAATCAGTCAGTAAACTAAGATAACATATTGTGAAGAATTTCCCTAAGAAGTTTAGCTGCAACCATAGCTGTAACTCCCTGCAGGTCCCTGGAAGGATTCAGTTCCACTATATCAGCACCAATGAGGGGCATAGGTAAGTTCTGAATGATAGAAATTAGCTCTCTGGTTTGAAGGCCTCCTGGCTCATGATGAGAAACGCCCGGAGCAAAGGCTGGATCCAATACATCCAGGTCCAGAGATAGGTATAAAGGGTGAGAAAGGGTTAAAGGAAGTGGCTCTTTCCATTGTTCCCAGTCCTTCATTTCTATGATTTCTACCTCATGTTTGGCTGCCATTTCTAGCTGCACATTAGACAAGCTTCTCACGCCTACCTGAAGGAGTCCCTTACATAAGCCATCTTCCATAATTCTGGCAAATGGGCATGCATGCGAGTAGAGGTCTCCTTCAAAGTCAGGATATAGATCCCCATGTGCATCCGTTTGGAGAATGTGAAGGTCAGGGTACTTCCTGGCGTAGGCCTTAATAATAGGGTAGGTGATAGAATGATCCCCTCCTAGAGAAAGTACCTTCACATCATGAGACAGTAAAAGGTCTATGGTTTTCTCTATCTCCCAGTAATCTCCTCCCAGATCAGCATTTCCCAGAAAATGAAGTCCTTTCACCTGTCCCAGGTCCAGGCCTTTTTCAGTGTACAGATTAGCCGAGGGAGAATGATAAGCTTCTACCAGAGCCTCTGGACCTGAAGCTGCTCCCCTCATAAAAGAAGAGTGTGCATCAAAGGGAAAGCCTACTATTACGATATCACCAGATTTGAGAGAAGAAGGTAATTTCATATTCAAAATATTGACCCGCGAATATCGTAAGGGAGATAACAGCATCCAATTGGAGCTACCTTAGTATATTGTATCATGCGACTCAACCTGGTATACCTCATCCTTTGCTTAATAGGCTGCACCCAGCCCACGACTCAGCCACCTACTGAAACTGTTTCTCTGGAAGAACCCAAGGAGAATGTCCAACAGATACTTGTGGTAACTACGGATGGCTGGAATACGCTTTCAGCCGAGCTAAGTATGTTTGAAGGGAGTCCCGGAAAGTGGAAGCAGGTAAAAGAAAGCATCCCCGTAGTGGTAGGAGGAGCTGGCTTGGCATGGGGGAGAGGAGAAGAGCAGGCAAGGTTCCATGAACTGGAAGGCCCTCAAAAGATAGAAGGGGACAAAAGGTCTCCGGCTGGGGTATTTGACCTTCCATTTGCCTTTGGTTACGCAGAAGGGGAGGACTTTACCAAGCTGGAGTATGTACATGTGTCTAACTACATTCAGTGTATTGAGGACATAAGTTCTGCCTATTATAATAGGGTAGTTCCAGATACAGTGGCTGACATGGACTGGGATAGTTCTGACAGAATGCTCAGGAAGGATGACTTATATGAGTGGGGCCTCATGGTGGCCCACAACTATCCTGAGTCTGAGGCAGGAAGCGGTTCCTGTATTTTTCTTCATGTCTGGCGTGATGCAGATCATGGTACCCTGGGTTGTACAGCTATGGATAAGGCATTTTTAAGAGAACTCATTGGTTGGCTGGACCCAGCAAAAAAGCCTCAACTCATTCAGATGCCTAATACCTACTATACACAGTTTTATAAGGCTGAAGGATGGCCTAAGATCTGATTATAACAACAGTTAATGATTTCTTAGTGAAAAAATAATGAGGATATTATCCAATTATTTTTAAAATTAGTGTACGAACTAATACACTACTACTATGGACTTCAATTTACCTGGACTTGCAGAAATTCAAGAAAGCTGGGAAATCCTTCGCAACGAAATTACACATACCCCTGTGGTACCCTGGGTAGGAGGGAGAAGGAAACCCATCATGGGCGAAAACACTGAGGTGTTGTTTAAGCTGGAACTCCTTCAAAGAGGAGGAAGCTTTAAGATACGTGGAGCCTATAACTCTATCCGATTACTTTCTGAGGAAGAAAAACAGAGAGGGGTAACGGCAGTAAGTGCCGGAAACCATGCCATTGCAGTTTCCCTGGCTTCTCACTTACTGGGGGTTCATGCCAAGGTGGTCATGCCTAAAACCGCCAGCCCGGTAAGAATACAAAGATGTGAAACCCTGGGCGCAGAGGTAGTGCTGGAAGAAGATACAGCTGCGGCCTTTAAGGAAGTAGACAGAATCTCCAAAGAGGAGGGAAGAGTATTCATCCATCCTTTTGAAGGAAGATCTGTGATATTGGGGACAGCCACCTTAGGATACGAGTGGCTCACCCAGACCCCTGACCTGGATGCAGTAGTCATCCCAGTAGGAGGAGGAGGACTGATAGGTGGGGTGGGCTTAGCCATGAAACTCATGAAACCGGAAATAAAGGTATATGGGGTGGAACCTACTGGAGCTGATGTGATGTACCAGAGCATTCACAGAGGAGAGGCACTAACTTTACCTAAGACCCAAACCATAGCAGGGAGTTTGGCACCTCCCATGACCTTACCCTTAGCTTATCATCTGACAGAAAACTATGTAGATGAGATTGTAAGGGTTACGGATGAAGATATGTGCGAAGCGCTGGCCCTCCAGTTTCATGAATTGAAGCTGGCAGTTGAGCCCGCCGGGGCAGCTTCTTTGGCGGGAGCGAAAGGTCCGCTGAGAGAAAAACTCATGGGGAAAAAGGTAGGCCTGATCTGCTGTGGCGCCAATATTGATGGCCCCTTATTCTCCGAATATCTTAAGAAAGGGGATGAAAGACTGGCCAGAGTAACGGCCCCTGCCTAGCAATATTTTTACTAAGAACTTAAGGACCTGATTAATTGAGAAGTTAATCAGGTCTTCTTGCTCGTAGAGGCTTGCTATTTTGGCTGGAAACTACGAGTTTAGATTATTCTGCATACGCTTTCATAGTTAGCAAAATGGATGTAACCGAACTAAGGAGATGGGTAAGAAGAGGAGAAGACCTCCATGTCGAATTCAAGAAGAAAGCAAAGTTTCCAGATAAGATAGCCAGAGAAGCAGTCGCCTTTGCTAACACAAAAGGGGGGAAGATCTTTGTGGGAGTTTGTGATGATGGACAGATTGAGGGGAGCAAAATAGCGGATGAAGAAGCATTTGTATTAGAGAAGTATTTCTCCCAACACTGTGTTCCTGCCTTACCCTTAAGCTTTGAAATAGTCCCAATAAACTCTAGTAGAAGGGTTCTTGTAGTCCATGTGAAGGAGAGCAAGGAGAAGCCACATTTTCTTCAGGGAGCTGATGGAAGAAAGCAGGCCTTTGTGCGCGTAAATGACATGAGTATAAGTGCCAGCAAAGAAATGGTACAAGTCATTAAGTTCCAGCAAAGAAAGAAAGGAGGGAAACTCTTCTTCGGAGAACGTGAACAGAAACTCCTTCAAACCTTGGAAGAGCTACAAAGGATCAGTCTGGAAGAAACTGCCAAACTGCTTGAAATCCCCCGTAGGAAAGCCTCACAATTATTAGTGGTTCTGGTAAGAACAGGTTTACTCAACATCCATCCCTCAGAGAAAGGGGATTTTTTCACTTTGGCTGAAGAAGCTTTTTACGATTAGGAGACGATTATTCTTCTCTTTTTTTCAACTCAAAGGTAACTTTTCTGGGGTAGGCCCATCCTAATACAGGGCTTAGCAGGAGTTTCCTTTCGTAATATCGATAGTAAGGAATCCTGAAAATTATGAGGCTACATATTCTTGAAAAAGAATGAAAATATACGATAGCGTGTATTGCTTCGTTTTGTTAAGGTATTCTTTTTAAAGTGTTAACTCATTGCTAAGGAAGTAAGGCTTGACTTAAACCGGCAAGAGGGATTTTTTAACATCTGTGATTGCTCCTTCCCTCGACCGAGAAGAAAAAGAATAGAGACCTTAGCTTATGTACAAATTTACCTGCTCGACCTTATCCATTATCGCCTGGGGTAGGCATCTGGGATTGATATTCGTATTAATCTTTGGGCTTCACTTTCAACTCACTGCCCAATTAGAAGTCAATCGCGGACAAAATGCCCAACAACTGATAGAAAGCCTTTTCGGAGACGGGGTTTTTGTCAGTAATCTTCAAGTCTTCGGAGACACCTCATTAGCCATAGGAAGTTTTGATGGAACCGGATCAAACATTGGTCTCGGATCTGGCGTAATTTTGTCTACTGGCGATGTTGCCCAAGCGGAAAATCCGGGGATCTTTACGGCTAACGGATTTAAAGCAGAGACGGATTTGACCTCTCCCGGTTGGCCCGAATTAACTAACTTAGTGGGGATAGCTACCCAGGACGCCATTGTCTTTGAGTTTGATTTGGTGCCTCTTTGTGATACCATTTCCATCAGTTATGTATTTGCCTCGGAAGAATATGAGGAGTTTGTGGGTACCTCATTCAATGATGTATTCGCCTTCTTCATTTCCGGTCCCGGTATAGTGGGAACTCAGAACATAGCGCTCCTCCCCGGTACGAATACCCCCGTAGCCATAAACAACGTCAATCACCTCACCAATTCTCAGTTTTATAGAAACAATTACTCCGGCACTACCCATATGTATGATGGGTTTACCGTACCCTTACAGGCAGTTTCTGCGGTAACTCCCTGTGAAAGTTACCATATCATCATTGCCATAGCGGATGTGAATGATGGCGACTGGGACTCAGCTGTATTTCTGGAAACAGGTGGGATTACCTGTGAAGGCCCTCTCGTAAGCATAGAAACAGGGAGCTCTAATGATGCAACAGGTGGACTAGGAGTAGAAGGTTGTGCTGATGGGGTACTTACCTTTGAGCTGAGTGAACCTCAGGATACGGCGAAAATTATCAGATTTCTGGTAGAAGGTACTGCTACGCCTGGAGTAGACTATGAAACCTTTGCTGACTCTATTCTGATTCCTCCCGGAGATTCCGTGGGCATCATTCAGGTCAGGATTCTGGAAGATAATATTACGGAAGGGAACGAGTACATAGACTTCATTGTAAGTGAATCTACCATTTGTGGGTTTGACTTTGCAGATACAGCCAGGCTGTTTATTCTGGACCCCATAGAAGAGTCCATAGTAACTGATATTGCAACCTGTTCTGATGATACTACCAGTTTTGGGATAGATGAGAATCCCCTCTTGTCCTATAGTTGGCAGCCTTCTACAGGCCTAAGTGATACTAGCATAGCTAACCCTATCTTCTCACTTCCCAATCAAGGAAGTACGCCTGACACCCTGAATTTTACCCTGCAGACGAGCACCTTTGGCGGATTTTGTTCCGTAACCCAAGAGGTGCAGGCAATTGTTTATCCGGATGTGCAGACAGAATTACTAGCAGATTCAGCATGTTTTGGAACGGCTACTAATTTTTCTCTGACTCCTTTAGACGCCGGCTTCTCAGATGCCCTTTGGGACTTTGGGGATGGGAACACAGCTAATGGATTTAGTCAGGCATATACGTATGATTCTGCCGGGACCTATCAGGTAGAAATGGTGGCTGTAAGTCCAGTAGGATGTAATGACACGATAAACAGGGAGATTATCGTCTTTGAGAACCCTGATGTAGAGGTATTAATAGACTCCGTTTGTTTTGGAGAGACTACCGCTTTCTTCCCAGTATTGACAGGAGCGAATGGGTCTATCCCCCCTGGGCTTGAGTGGCAGTGGGACTTTGGAGATGGAAATACAAGTACTGAGGCGATACCAGCACATCTATATGAGCAGGCGGGAAGCTATCAGGTAAGCCTGGAAGTATTCTCCTCAGAAGCATGTAAAGATTCTGCAGTAGGAGTAGCGGAAGTAAATGCCCTGCCTCAGGCTGCCATCAATGTGGAAGATCACTGTAGAGGTGATGAAGCCCCTATCCAGAATCTTTCCACTGTTCCTGGTAGTTCTACTATAAGTTATCTCTGGGAAATGGGAGATGGAACCACCCGTACCACCCAAAATCCTGACTATACCTATGGAAGTACAGGTGCTTATCAGGTATTTCTGTTCGTAACAGATGGAAATAACTGTACAGATAGCGTTTCCAGTCAAATACAGGTATTATCCTCTCCGGTAACTGATTTTGTGGTAGATGACATTTGCCAGTCTGAAGATCTGGTTCTGAGTAGTAATTCCACCGTGGATGCCCCTTCTACCATTACCAGTACAAGGTGGATCATTAGTGATGGAAATGAACTTTCCGGGCCTCAGAATTCTTATGCCTTTGATGAGCCAGGAAACTTCGAGATCCAATTGATAGCCACTACAGAAACCCAATGTGCTGATACTACTATCCGGACCTTTTCAGTATTCCCCACTCCTGAAGTAGTCTTTGACCTGACAAGTGCCTGTGCGCTGGATGAAGCTTTACTGGAGAATAATTCTACCATCAGGGAAGATTTGTTCAATGATGAGATATTATCATGGGATTGGGATCTGGGAGATGGGAACCGTGATGGCCGCTGGAGTCCCTCCTATGCTTATCAGCAAGAAGGGTTTTATCCGGTAACGCTGAGAGTAACTTCTGATAAAGGTTGTACAGATAGCCTGACAAGGGAATTAGAGATATACCGTATACCCCCTTCACCCACGCCCCTAACTGATACTGTTTGCTTTAGCGATAGAGCTATTTTAGGGATGACCCCTACAGATGGGAGACCGGGTGATGTGATCTATTGGTATGATGATCTAGCTGCTACTACTTCCATCCTTCAGGGACCTCAGTTTCTCACCAATACCTTAGCCTTTAGAGAAACCTATTATGCAGAGACCATTTCACAAAATGGATGTGTGAGCGAGAGAGTCTCAGTAGATGCTGTGGTGGTAGAACCGGAAATAGCCTGGATTACTGCCAGTGATTCTGTGCTGGAAGTCCCTTCTGCTATTCTCACCTTAGGTGTAGGAGGCAACCTGGACGGATTGGACTATGAATGGGACTTTGGAGACGGTGTACAATCTACAGCAGTAGAACCTGTACATGAATACCAGTACCCTGGAAGATATGTGGTGAGACTCAGTACTACGGATGATATAGGCTGTGAATACGAGCTTAGCAGAGTCATAGAGGTCAAGAAAATTGTAGCTCTCTTTGTGCCTAGTGCATTTTCACCTAATGGTGATGGGCAGAATGATGAGTTCTTTATAAGAGAAAGATTATTGAATCAGTTCCAGATTCAGGTATATAACCGTTGGGGACAGCTAGTATATGAAGCTGACAACCAGAGGTTTATCTGGGATGGAGTTGGGCTCGATGGGGAACCTATAGCGGAAGGTGTGTACACTTATGTGATAAACGCATTAGATGTGTTGGGAGACCTGGTCGAAGAAAGCGGCACGATCACCGTCTTGAGATAATCTATGCTTAGCTGAAATCAATGCGCCCATTCTTAGAAAAAGAATGGGCGCTTTTATGTTGAGTAGAAAGATGTTTCCGTCCTAGTTCATGCTGTTAATGGCTTCCACCCCTACTATCTCAGGTATACTTCTTTTGATAACCTGTTCTATGCCTGCTTTCATGGTCATATTACTCATGCTACAAGCTTCACAATTTCCCAGAAGCTCCACTTCCAGAACCATGTCCTCTCTCAATCCATGCACTTTCACATCTCCGCCATCAGACTTTAGATAGTCTCTGATTGAATCAAGAGCGGTTTCTATTTTTAATCGTAATGAATTATCCATCTAATCTATTTACGAATCTATCTTAGTTTCAGTTATAAACCATCCTGAAACTTTTCATACCACTAAGGTATAAATTTTATTGAATACTTACCTCAACTGGAGAGGTTGGAGGGCGGTTAGCATTTCTAATCGCAATTTGCTGAGCCAAACTCTGACTAAGGGTAGTAAAGGCAGATTTGAGAATTTCATCATCCCCCCCTACTACCGGGCTACCTTGATCGCCACTTTCCACCACAGCTTCCCGCATGGGAATCTGCCCCAAAAGAGGGACTTTTAACGTATCAGCCAGCTTTTGTCCACCCCCTTTTCCGAATAGGGAATATTTCTTTTCAGGCGCATCATTAGGGATAAACCATGACATATTCTCAACTACCCCCAGCACAGGAACATTGATTTGAGGATTGATAAACATGTCTGCCCCTTTTACGGCATCATCTACCGCCACTTGCTGAGGAGTGGTAATGACTACTGCTCCTGTGAGCGGTAAAGCCTGTACCAGCGTAAGGTGAATGTCTCCTGTTCCCGGAGGTAAGTCCAGCAATAAATAGTCTATTTCTCCCCAGTGTGTGTCAAAGATGAGCTGCTTAAGAGCTTTTGAAGCCATAGGCCCTCTCCAAACGATAGCTTGCCCACTACCTACCAATACGCCTATGGACATCAACTTCACCCCATGTTTCTCAAAGGGGAGAAGGACATCCTTCCCATCTATCTCCTGCATCCTGGGTCTTTCTCCCTGAAAGCCAAACATAAGGGGCACGCTAGGCCCATAGATATCAGCATCCAGTAAGGCTACCTTAGCTCCTGATTGGGCAAGAGATACTGCCAGATTCGCTGCCAAGGTAGATTTTCCCACTCCTCCCTTGCCGGAAGAGATGGCAATGATGTTCTTGATATTAGGAAGCGTTTGGTTATTAAGGTCTTTGGATACCCGTGAGGTCATATTGATCTCGACTTCTGCCTCTGCATCCACCATCAGCTTGACTGCATTAACGCAGGCATTATGGATGGCGTCCTTCATAGGGCAGGCTGGAGTAGTCAACACCACTGAAAAGGAGACTTTCTTTCCCTCTATCTCCAAATCCTCTATCATCTTGAGGGTGACCAGATCTTTCTTTAAATCTGGATCATCCACATGACTGAGGGCGGCTAATACCTTCTCTTTTGTAATTCCTCCTGATTTCTTCCCAAATAACATATGGTATCTTTTTCTTTAGAACATTAATTCTAAAGAAAAAGA
>JBCBKZ010000460.1:0-4849 GCA_038520955.1 Bacteroidota bacterium
TCCTTAGCAATCCCTGATTTAATCACCATGGATGTTCTTGAGGACTTCAAAGGGAATCTTTGGGCGGCTACCTCAGGAGAGGGAATGTGTGAAATAAAGTGGAATAAAGAAGAAGAACGGTACACCTTTAAGAATTACCGGATTGACTTGTCTGGCCTTACCAACATCAGTTCAATCATTAACTGTGTTATTAAGCTGGATTCCTATTTTCTTATTGGCACCACTAACGGCCTGATTCTATTTGATCCGGAAACCAAAACCTATTTCAGAAACCAGGACCTGGCGCCACAAATCCAGGGATACATTAACTCCCTTGCTATGGATCAGGCAGGGCATTTATGGATTTCTATGGATGATGGATTGCTGGGATTTTTCCCTGAGGATGGAAGACTGGCTTCCTTTGACATCATTGACGGGCTACCGGGAGATGGAATAGGATACAGATCCTCTTTTATGAATGGGAGTGGGAAAATATACATTGGAGGCCTTGATGGCTTTACCAGTTTTTATGGTCATACCTTTTCCACTGAAAATACCTCAGGGAATGTGATCATCACAGATTTGAAGATTTATGGAGAATCTGTCAAAGTGGGGGAAGAAGATAATTTTCTTGGTAAGAGTATCCTCGAGACTCATATCTCAAGAACCCAAAATCTCACCCTTTCATACCAACATAAAGCGATAGGTCTTGAGTTTGCCATGCTGGACTACACCCACCATAGCAAGAATACCTATCACTACATGCTGGAAGGTTTTGATGAGGAGTGGCAGGAGTTAAAAGGCCAAAATTCTGTCATATGGAGCCACCTGAAACCCGGCAATTACACCTTTATGGTGAAGGTGAAAAACAAAGAAGGGTTCTTGTCAGAAACCACCACACTTCCCATTAATGTAACTTTCCCAATCTGGCAGCAAAAATGGTTTGCAGCCTTGATGGTTCTCCTGCTTGCCCTTTCTGCATGGTTCATACATGAATACAGGAGCAAGAAGGTGTGGGCTGATAGACAAAAGTTAAAAAAACTGGTAGATGAAAGGACTTCCTCCCTGGAAAAAGCCACCCATGTTGAGAAGCAGGCAAGAGCGGAAGCAGAGAAGGCCCGAAAAGAAGCTGAAAATGCTAATAATGCCAAAAGCCTTTTCCTTGCTAATATGAGTCATGAGATACGCACGCCATTAAATGGGGTGCTAGGCATGGTCCAGCTCCTTTCAGACACAGAGCTGGATGAGGAACAGTCAGAATATATAGACACAGTACAAAAAAGTAGTGAGAGCTTGTTAGGGGTGATCAACGACATACTGGATTTTTCTAAAATAGAATCTGGTAAAATGACTCTGGAAGCAGTCAGTTTCAACATTCGAGCCTGCCTGGAAGAAGTAGCTCAGCTGTATGTAGCCAAGGTTCTGGAGACTCAGATCAGGTTGGTCTACTCAGTTGATCATAGAATCCCCGCGACCATACGTGCAGATAAAATCAGGCTAAAGCAGATCCTAAGTAATCTCGTTAGCAATGCCCTTAAGTTTACTCAGGATGGATATGTGGAAATTTTCATTGGGTTACCGGCACATCTAAGGGAAATCCCTTCTGATGGTTCTGCTTTTCAAATGGACATCTGGGTCAAAGATTCTGGTATAGGAATCTCTAAAGAAAAGCAGAGACAGCTATTCAATGCATTCTCCCAGGCAGACAACTCTATCACCAGAAAGTATGGGGGCACGGGTCTGGGACTGGCCATATGCCAAAAGTTATCTCAACTTATGGGGGGAGATATTGAGGTTAATAGTGTTCCGGGGGAGGGATCCAACTTCCACTTTTGGATAGAATGTAATCCTGGAGATGACCTGGTAGGACCTATTTATCAATCCTTTTCTCCGCATCATGGCAAAGTGATCCTTACAAGGTTCCTAAACAAAACATGCTCTTTCTCCATGTATCACACCCTAAAGGGACTTGGATTTGAACCTGTACAGATTCAGGAACCAGATGATATACCTAAAGAGCTGGAGAATATTTACTGTGTCCTTATAGAATATGATTGCTGGATAAACGAGGAATCTCACTGGCGGAAATGGCAAGCCAGCCAAAGTCAACGAATTCCCTTTTTACTAGGGCACACCTTTGGACTTCCTTTGAGCGAAAGAGCCCGAGAATTTTTTGATGGTCTGATTTCTTATCCGCTGGCATATAAGTCATTTACTCAAACGCTAGGAAATCTAAAAGCCGAAAGAATTTCCTCAGATACCTTCCAAACAGCCCCTAACAGTGCGAGTTTAGAAAGAGATTTTGCCCAGAACTATCCTCTGAACATTATGGTGGCAGAAGATAACCCCGTTAATCAGAAACTGATCAAGCGGGTTCTGGAGAAATTAGGCTACGAAATAGAGATGGCGGCTAACGGGAAACTTGCCCTGGAGATGTACAAGGATATCCAACCGGACCTCATCTTCATGGATATTCAAATGCCCGAAATGGATGGAGTTACTGCCTGTAAGGAAATCAGAAAGCTTAGCAAGCTTTATAAGCCTCCTCATATCATCGCCATGACGGCCAATGCCATGAAGGGGGATAGGGAGAATTTTTTGGCTGCCGGAATGGACGACTACATTGCCAAACCCTTCAAAATTCAGGAGGTAAAAGAAGTGCTAAAAGAGCACGCTATAAGCCTAAAAGAAAAATCCAGCCAAGAGAATACGCATATTCCCTAACTGGATCTCACTTGAACTTACACTTTAAGAGACCTATCAAATCATTTCACTCGGTGTGAGTGTATATTCTTTTGGCAAATTTTTCTAGGAAAACAAGACCTTTCTCAATTCATCCACAGCATCTAACCATGCATCAAAGTTGGTCCCTCCGTTAATCTGATAAATGAAGGTAGTTTGCTGTTCAGGGAAGTAGAACATGAGCGTATAGAATCCATCGACAGCCCCAGTGTGGCCATAGGTGATTCCTTCTGGAGTCTCATAATATTCAAGGCCAAACCCATTCCTGGTAAATTTGGTTTCATCGTCCTCATCTCCTTCATCTGGTATGTCAAACCAGTCCGTCATTTTTTGTAGGCTTTGGCTATTCACCACTTCTCCTTCAGCTAGCATTTTCATAAAGCGTCCCATATCATAGGCTGTGGAAATTATGCCTCCGTCAGCTGAGCCTAGCTCATCTCCATACAAGCGTTCTGCTTCGTAGAGCGCATTCCCGTTGTATGGAAAATACCCACTGGCCAGATCATCCGGTACTTCAGAAACAAAGTCAGAATCATCCAGTCCTAAAGGTATAAATAGTCTTTCTTCGTAAATCTGGGCTAAGGGTTTTCCAAGGACTTCCTCTAGTAACATCCCCAGAAGTAGGTAGTTGGTATTGGAATAGCTATACTCTCCGCCTATGGTAGTTTCAGCCTTACGTCCGCGGGTATAGTCCAGCATATCTTCCTGGCTGAAGTTGTTGTGAAAGGTATTCAGTCTGTCCAGCTCAAATTCATTGGTGTAGAAATCGGGTATGCCAGATCTGTGGCTAAGAATAAACTGTATCTCAGCCTCTTTGGCATTAGCTACATCATCGAGTAATTCGGCGGGCAGGTAGTCCGACAATTTATCCGAAAGGTTCAACCTTCCTTCTTCCACCAGGAGGAATATGATACTGGCCGTAAAGGTTTTGGTACAGCTGGCTATGATGAGTTTGTGGCAGCTTTGCATGTCCGTATCAGAAGCTATGTCTGCCTTCCCAGCAGTTCCCAACCAGAATCCGGAAGGGCCATCTACCATCAAACTCTGGCCAGCTATTCCTTCGGCTCCGTACTTATCTATGATGGCCTGAAACTCGTTGGCCTTAGGATGAGTATTGGTCGGAAATGCCGATGTTTGGCAGACTAGTGCACCTGTAGGCGCCAGCTCCTCTTCAGCACAGGAAATTGCACTTACAGAAAGGGTCAAAAGGAGGATATAAGAAATCAGTTTGGTTTTCATAAGTTAAGGTGGATTAAGGGTTAATAAGAAATCTGACGCCAGCTTGTAGAACAGAATGTGGCGCTACAGGTGGAAACAGGGCTGGGAAAGTGTAGTCTGCCATCAGACTATAGGAAGCATAAGGCTGAATACTCTTCTGCCTTCTCAAGTAGATACCTGTGCTAATCTTAGCTGCAACGCCTGGTTTGGAGGCAGTACGAGTCTCCTCGTAAGTTCCATTCTCCAGTTTGTAGGCAGTACCGGCAAAGAAGGTATGGGCATACCCTACCCCTCCTTCAAAAGAGAGGGCTGCACTTTCTCCGAGAAAGGCCTGATGCTCATAAGAGCCCATTAGGTAAAAGGTGTTATTGACTCCTTCACGGGAGAAGCCAGTGAGAGACAGGTTGATGAGTCGGTTAGATTTTTCTTTCTCACGAAACCTTATGTCTGTGCTTACTTCCAGGCCAGCCGCCATAGGACCCCTAAAGGATAGCGGTAAAGAGAGTTGCTCTCCTATAAGGCTTGCCCTGACAGATGTAAATGATTGTGCTCTGGTCCCCAAACTACAGGAGAGAAAGAGAAGCAGAATGAAAGTGAGTTTTCTCATAAATAGTTTTTTCCCTAGTTACGGGCAGAGGGAAAAAACCGGGTCTGAAATTGTCAGATCTAAAGTCCTAATTTGTCAACTGGGGGATTTTGGACGTTTTTTTATACTCACTTGGTGTTTTTCCGGTCATTTTTTTGAAAACAGAAAAGAAAGTAGACTTGGAATTAAAACCTGCTTCTAGTCCAAGTGCAAGGAAACTGTAGCTGGCAAAGTCAGGATGATTGAGCAGCCTAATGACTTCTTCCACCCTGTAGGCATTTACATAGTCTGAGAAGTTTTGTTCCTGACAGCTACTGATTACTT
>JBCBKZ010000461.1:0-4848 GCA_038520955.1 Bacteroidota bacterium
CTTACTGTATGGATAAAGAAGATCCCGTCATAATTATCATATAGGATCATTTTCAACCTATTTGTTCCCCATGACTTGGCCTCAGTAAGGCGGAAAATCCATTCATTCCCCTCTTCTGGGCTTTGATTCTCTAAATCTAGAAAGGCATACCTCCTTCGAGTTCTGTACATGATGGCCTCCAGACTACCTAAGCCCGGTTCATTGAGGCGATAGATCTCCCTATTATTGTAAGCCATCCTTCCTGTGTAGGCATAAAAACCTACGGTATAAAGTTCAGTCGAGAATTCTTCATTCACCCATTCTCCCATGACAATCGGATTTGAGGTGCTTTGGGTAGGAATTTGAGAATTGGCATGTCTAATATGAAAATTATGTGCCCATATCATCATCTTCTCCTCTGGATACAAAGTATTCACCAAAAAGGAAAGGTTTCTGGCCATCCCCTCATCTCTCGAGTTTAATAGTTTGGTATTGTCTCCGACTGAGGACCAGTATAGCTGATTGATATGGTAGATAATGCTGTTAGCCAGTTGGATTCCGAGAGATACCTCCAAAGGATCTCCTGGGTATTTTTCTGTAATTTCCGCTTGATTGGCCAAGAGATACTCAGCTAGTTCTGTATACCGAGTTATAAGCCTTTCCCTACTTACATTGATGTCTTTCAGAAGCGCATCAAAGTTCCCAAAGTTCTTCTGCCTATAGTTGTTATCCAGAAGCTGAATACTCTTTGCATAGGCAGAGTCTAGTCCCACTATCAAATCATAAAAGAATGTTCCCCTTTTCTCTGAGCCTGAAACTGAGCTAAATTGAACATCAAATCCCGCTAAAATAATGGGATTGGCAGTATTTTGAGTTTTTACTATGTAGGTAAATAACTCTTCTACCTCATCAGTACTCCATACAGCAAATATGGAATTACGCATCAGCTCTCTACCACTGCTATTGTTTACGAGGTTTTTCTGGGTGAAGAAACATTCATACATCCCACTTTCGAAGGCTAGTACATTATAGCCCATCTCTTGGTGTAAGAATTTGATTAAGCGGGTTTTAGCCTGATTATACTGCCTGACTCCGTGGCCACTTTCCCCTAATTGGACGATTCTTTTATTCTCCAATAAAGGCTTTAAAAACTGTAAATCCGTGTATTCATTAGCACTTAGGGAGGAGACCGGTTCATGATGCTCTTGAATCCAGGATATCTCTTCATCACTTACAAATGGTGCCAGGGGATCTTCTGGAGTCTCTAACCTGGGATCTACCACAGAGGGATTCGTATCAATTGGTGTAGGAGCCACATTTTCCTCACAGCTCGTAATTAGTAGGACTAGGCAAAATAAAGCCAGCATAGTATAGCAAGAAACTCGCATGTAGGTATGTATAAGAGGTGCTAATATTCAAACTGGAACTTATACAGCAGTACTTACGCTTACTGCCGTATCCGTCATCCTACAAAAGCAGTAAGGCAAAAGATTTTTTGCCCCTAAATTTCATATTAGAGGTAGCTTGGGGGGCTTACTGTATGGATGAATAAAATCCCATCATAGTTATCATCAAGGGTCATTCTTAGTCTATTAACGCCCCATGATTTGGCTTCAGTGGGACGGTAAATCCATTCATTTCCGTTGGTTCTGGCCTGGTTTTCCAGATCCAGGAAGACCCACTTCCTACGGACCCTATACATGATGGATTCCAGACTTCCAGCTCCCGGTGCATTTACCTCATATACCTGCCTTCCGTTATTGGCCATTCTCCCCTCATAGGCATAAAACCCTATGGTGTATAGCTCTTGCTCAAATTCTTCATGAAGCCATTCTCCCATGACTATCTGAGATCGTCCGTTCTGAGATATGATTTGAGAATTGGCATGCCTGATGTGGAAATTATGCGCCCAAATCATCATCTTTACCCCTGGGTAAAAAGTATTCAGTAAGAATGAAGCATTTCTGGCCATCCCCTCATCTCTCACCTCAGAGCTTCTGATGAAGTTTTCTACTGATGCCCAGTATTGCTGATTAATTTGATAGGTTATGCTCCGGGCTAGCTGAATTCCAAGGTCTACTTCCAGTGAGGGTCCTGAATAAGTTTGTCTAACTGCTTCCTGATTAGTCAGAAGATAGTCTGAGAGTTCCGTATACTGATTGACGAGGCTGTCTCTATTCTCATTCACATTATTCAGGGTAGCTTCATAGCTACTGAAATTGAGGCTGCGATAGCTATTTTCAAAGGCCCTTACCTTATCTGCATAGGCAGAGTCTACCCCTACCAGGAGATCATAAAAGAACTGCCCTCTTTCTACTGAACCTGTTGAAGAACTGAACTGAGTATCAAACCCTGCCAGAATGATAGGCTCAGCAGTAGATTGGGTTCTGGCTACATAATTAAATAATTGCTCTACTTCTCGGGTACTCCATACCCCGAAAATGGAATTATTCATCAATTCTCTGCCATTCTCATTCCCACCCTTGATGAGATTCTTTTGTGTAAAATAGCACTCAAACATGCCGCTTTCGAAGGCAAGTACATTATAGCCCAACTCTTCATGCAAATACTTAATCAGTCGAACTTTAGCCAGGTTAAATTCCTTTACCCCGTGTCCACTTTCTCCCAGCTGAACAATTCTCTTATTCGCTAGAAGGGGATCTAAAAACTGTAAATCTGAATAGTTAATAGAGGATAGGGACCTGACAGGATGATGATTATCCACTACCCAATCAATTACGTCCTGATCTACAGAAGGTGCGCCAGGATCCTCTGGGGTTTCCAGCCCACTATCCGTAAATAACCCGTCTTCCCCTATACTTGGTAGGGGTTCATCTTCTTTACAGCTTGTGAAGAGAAGGAGAAAGAAAAGGCTGGAGAAAATAGCTAAGGTAGAAATTCGCATGGTATGTCTGGTTTAAAATAAGCAGGGGGTTTACTCAACTAACTACTTCTGTCCTGGAAAATGTTGGACTAGATATTTCAGCCAATAAGAAAAAAAGGGTGGACCCAAGCAGGCCACCCAGTATCAAGGAACAATATGAATGGTATTTGAACTAACTAGACTTTTCTAATGCTACCGGAACCACTGGTGCGCATGTTGCTGATGGTGGCATTTCCCTTGTAGCGTATGTTTCCTGAGCCGGAAACGGAGGCGCTGATATCCTCACTGGCATTAATGTTCAGGTTTCCTGACCCGCTTACTCTTGCGCTTACCGTTTCTGTTTCCAGGTCAAAGGCCTTCACATTCCCCGAACCGGAGACACTTAGCCTTACATCATCTGCTTTACCTGCCAAGGTGAGATTAGCGGAACCGGACAAACCAGCATCCAGGTCTCCTACATCTAATCTGGTTAAGTATACATTTCCAGAGCCAGAATTTCTGAGTTTAAAGGAAGCTGCCTCTAATTCTGTATCACATCTTAGGTTTCCAGAACCTCCATTAGAGATTTCTTCCAGATTTCTGTAAGTGATATAAATCTTAGCACTGGCATTCTTCCAGGTATTCCACTTTACGTTTTTCTGCTTCACTACCAGGGTATTTCCCTCTACTGTAGTGGTGATCTTATCAGAAGAAATATTATTCAAATCTAGCTTTACGCTTGTAGAACTTCCTTTCTCCAGGTAAACACTAAAACTTCCACTGATGGAAACCTTAGTGAAGTCTCCTACAGATCTGGTTTCTGTCTGTCCAAAAGAAAAAGAAAAAAGAAGAGCGTATGCGAGTATGAAGAGGGTGGTTTTTCTCATGATAAATTCTTTGAGCTAATGACAGGAGGAATGGAGAGGGGTTGCAGAGAGGAGAAAGGCAAGGGGTATAAAAACAGAAAACCGGACTTGTATATAAGTCCGGTTTCTTTTCTTTTTAATTGGAATCTTATTCGAAGTAACGAATAGGATTCATGTTTCTCCCATACTTAAGCACCTCGTAGTGTAGGTGAGGATTTGTACTCACGCCTGTATTTCCTGACAGGGCGATGGTATCCCCTACACTTACTTCCTGACCTTCTTTTACATTTAACTTGGAAAGATGTGCGTAAAGTGATGAATGCGCGTCATCATGTCCAATGATTATGTGTTTGCCATAGGTGCTGCTATCGGAGTCAAACATAGCCTCAAGTACAATCCCACCTGCTGTAGCGATTATCGGAGTTCCCACATCTACCGGGAAGTCTACACCATAATGCATTCTTCTTCTTTTGAATACCGGGTGTAAACGGACCCCAAAATAACTACTAATGTTTATTTCTGGTGGTACAGGTTTTATACTGGGGCTTTCCAGCAAGTCAACATCATTCACTCTTCGTAACTGCGCTTGTTGTACTTTCATTCCTTGGTCAGCAGGTATATACGCCACTGAAGATGTAGGAAACATAGTATCAACTAAATTTTCAGTGGACTCTGTCGCAAAGAAAAGCGCACTGAAGGTGAATAAGGTAGCACTGATGATATAGTACCTCATATGCTGCGCGTAAATGTAAGCCGGTGATACAAATTCTCACCACTTAATGTCTGCCCAGAGCATAATGTAACTATGCTGGGGAAACATTGCGCTTACTATTTGACTATGTTAGTTAAAGTTTTACCAAAGAACTGCTGCAAAAAAATAGTTTGTCCCTATGCAGCGAAAGTCAAAATGCCTGTTATAACAACATTATTCCAGACACATCAACAAAGTAGAAAAATTGAGGGCAGAATGTTTTCCATACCGCATAAACCCAAGAAAATCCTGTGTCAACGGCCATTCACATCCTCCTGAACAGCAAGATTCTGACAGTTTTTGAAAAAATCTTACCTCATTTCTCTATCGCAAAGAACAAAATTTACCAAAACAGGATATTAGCTAATTCATATGAATCGCCTGTTTTA
>JBCBKZ010000462.1:0-4840 GCA_038520955.1 Bacteroidota bacterium
CCCGCTGACCAAACAGATATTACCAGAAAACCATGTTGAGCAAGTGCTTCAAGGACCTTGTAATTTTCGAATCCCATTCCGTTAAAGCCTGCCATATAGATAATGACCGGAAGCTTATTGGTGGAAGGCTTAAGATCAGAGAAACTTTCTGTTTGAATATTCAGCAACTTTTGACCGTCTGTCCCTACGCCTAGTTCAGCCACATAGAATTGTGCCAGTTCGTTAGTGATACCGGTATAGTCTGCATTATCCTGATAGTTGACGGCCCTTTGCTCAAATAGGCTAAACAAATCTCTGAATGTCAGAGGTTCCCCATTTGTTTCATTTGACGGATACCAAATATCCAAATCAACAGGACGGTAGTGTAAAGCATCGGTTGATTTCGTATTCGGCTTGAAGATCCTGCTACTGTCTGTTAATGCTAGGGACGTAAATCCAGCATAGTAGGATTGTGCTAAGGTTGACCCAAAGCTTAGGAAAAAGACAGCAAGGCTCAGGAGGATACTTCTCATCAAAAGTAGGCGGTGTTAAGGATTACAGATAGGTTCAGATGATCAGTTGAAGGTAGGCTATTTCCCTTCTCGCGATCGTTAACACGGGTTTAAACTTTTCTTAAAAGAATTTAAATGGGTTTTGGGAGAGAAGGAGAGGGACATTATTGTTGTACCTATGTTGTACCCAAGAAAAAGGCACTTACAAGATTTTTCTCGTAAGTGCTTTATGTTGAGGGTGGCGAAGGGGGGAATTGAACCCCCGACCTCAGGGTTATGAATCCTGCGCTCTAACCATCTGAGCTACCTCGCCGGATATTTAGGTGCACAAAACTAGGGCTTTCCATCTATTCGCGCAAATATTTTTGGCATTGCTTAGAACTACATCCAGGGCTGATCAGAAGCCTCTATTTGATACATGGCGTAGGTGTGGAATTCGTCTGCCAAAGATTTGGGGATGTAGGGAAGGCGGATGTTGCCGGAGGCTGTGTGTAAGACTACATCTGCCAGCAAGTATTGGGTTTGGTAGGGCGTCTGATGGATGGATACCGACTGTACCTTAAACCAGGGGAGTAGGGTAGTGGTACGCCACCAGATGCCTTTGTGGAGTCGTAGCAGGTGGGGGTTAACAGTAATTTCAAAACGTTTCCAGAACCGCCAACTCAACCAGAGAACCACCGGATGCAACCACCAACCATGAAACCATAGCCATTCCTTGGTAATAAAGGCTACGCCCGTAGCTATGAGGGAAGGTAAGAGGGCAAACCATAACCAACGCCTATATATCCATAGTCCACTGATTTTATAAGGAAAGAACCCTTCCAATGCTTCTTCTTTATACAGGAGGGAAAGCACCTGCTGAAATTCTTCTATGGTAGCGCCTACTATGGTAAAGGCTTTCTTACGAGCTACTGCTTCACTGGCTGCCTGAAAAAAACGGAAGTTCATGAGTTTGAGCCATCGCTGGAGCGGATTGGTGTACCATCTCACAAACTGTATCTTCTGGAAAAGGATGGAGAATTCTTTCTTATTCAAAAGACCCGTACTGATCCGCATCCCTTTAGGATCATGCTTAACCGTTAAATCATAGTAAAGCAGGAAGGTTCTCACCAGAGAGTACAAGACTGACAGTAGAAGTACTACCGGGATAAACAGCAGAAAGATCCACGCACTTTCCGGGTCAGGTTCAGAACCAAAAAGCTTAATGAGTTCTCTGACCCACTGACCTTCTCCCCAGCCCATAGCTTGATCTATATAATTGATGGACCCAAAGGCGGAAGCCATAAAGATCAGGAGAGGCTGAAGGTGATTCTGGGCTATTCCAGCTTTAAAAACTCCCAGTGGAGGTTTCTTGAAAAGAATCTTATATGGCTCAGGAGACGCCTCTACTGTTCCTCCTTCTTCTAATGCTAAGTCAGCAGTCTCAGGTAAACTGGATTTATAGGTCAGGATGTATTCTTCCAATCTTTTGGCTTCGGAAAGGCTAAGGGCAGAAAGTTCCAACTCCTGTTTAACGGAACCAGCAGTCTCTATTTCCAAGCCTGTCACCCCAAAGATTCTGTGCAGAAAGGTCGCATTACGTTGGATGGTTTGTATTCTGTCCAGGGGGATGGTCATTTGCGTGGTCTTCAACACACCCTTTTTGACAAATAGCTGGTTATCCGCCACCCAATAGTAATATTTGAAATAGGCCAGTAAAGATCCTATGATCTGTATGCTACTCAGGAATATAAGAAATAGCTCAAAGCTGATGTTTCCCTGACGCCCGCTATTAAAAACGAAAATGAGGAGTACGGGCCAGAATGTTCGTAACAACTGGCGTAGCAGCTTCCCCAGGATAAATAGCATAGCTACCGGGGACTGCCGACGGGGAGGAAAAGTTGTCGGCAACTCACTCATTCTTTCTCCTTGATTTTATTCGTGATGAATTCTTTCAGACGGTTAGCATCATCAGGTCTGAGGCCGGGAATGCTCAAGTCGCTACTGGAACCACCTGCAGTGTACACCTTTATATGTGCGAGGTTGAAGCCTTTCTCTATAAAACCCTGTCCCATGGACACATGCTGTATGCGGTTAAAAGGAACCGAGATCAGATTTTTCCATAACCACCCGCTGGTGTAACTCACATCATGTTCTCTAATAGCATAGCCCTTAAAAGGAAAACCCTTATATACGACTACCCCTCTGGAAATTATGAACAAAGTAATCAACCCATACGCACTGAGGGCTACAGTACCTTTTGTAACTAAGCCGGTAAACAACAGGAAGATCGTAGTTCCTAATAGATAGAGAATGCTTCTGATGATCCAGTTAAAATATTGATACTGATGATATTCTTTCTCCAGAGCAGAAAAATCAATCTTATCTACCGCAGGTAGCTCTTCTATAGATATGGTGGGGTTCTCAAACATAGATCACTAGTAAATAACACTTGTTCTCCTCCTTCCTCTGGCTCTAGCTCCGGGTTTAAACCCGGAGCTAGAGCCAGAGGAATCCCTTAAAATCTATTGGATTTTATCAATTAAACGAGATACCGGATGTCGCAAAATCCATTCTCCTCTATCCCTCCGGTATGATATTATATGTTAAGACAATGTCTTAATAATTTCCAGGGCATTTGCCTTATCCTGATTCATGGCAGCTATTAGCTCATCCAGGCTGTTAAATTTTTTCTCTCCCCTCAGATATCTGAGAAACTCCACACGTATGGTCTTATCATAAAGATCTCCTGAGAAATCCATGATGAACACTTCCTGACTCTGCTCAAACTCTCCCATAGTAGGCTTGTTGCCTATGTTCATCAGACCAAAATACTCCTGCCCTTCAGCAAATACCTTCACTAAGTAAATCCCGTGACAGGGAATAAGTTTCGTTTTTTCTTCAGGCTCCATATTAGCCGTGGGGTATCCCAGCTTCCTTCCCTGCTTTTCCCCATGTACTACGGTGCCACTAAATCCATAGTTGTATCCCAGATAAGTGTTGGCTACATCCACCTCTCCTGACTCCAGGGCTCTACGGATCTTGGTACTGCTGATGTTAGCTTCATTAATGGATTGGGCGGGAATCTCTTCCACCTCATACTCATACTGGTTGGAGAATGACCTGAGTTCCTCTATTCCGCCCGTTCTATTCTTACCAAAATGGTGATCATAGCCTATAACTATAGTATGTATGCCTACGCCTTCTACTAGTACATCTCTTATAAAGGCTTTGGAAGGTGTTCTGGAAAATTCCTTTGTAAATGGAATCAGCAGTAGCTTGTCCAGCCCAAGCTTTTCCAGGGTAGCTATCCTCTCCTCTAAAGTATGCAGTAACTTCAAGGGATTATTCTCCGGAAATAGAACCAGTCTGGGGTGAGGATAGAAACTGATGAGTACACTTTCTCCCTCTACACGTTTGGCTAGCTGAATGATACGATTAAGAATGGTCTGATGGCCTATGTGTACTCCATCAAATGTGCCAATGGTCGCAATGGTATTATTCCCCTTCTCAAATGCTTCTACCGAGCGGTAAACTTTCATACGGTTAAATAGACAAAATCTCCCTAAAGCTACATATGAATGTTGGTATCCCCATGCAGATAGGCTGCTTTGGTCAAAATTAAGAGAGAAATAATAGTGTTATCAGCTTCTCACTCCTCATTCAGTCATTCAAAACTCTCTCATTCAAAACTCTCTCATTCATATTTTAAATAATGGAGAGGCAGATCTAATTGGCTAAGACGAAAGATCTTTAGTCTCTACATTAGCATTCAATCATTCAAAATTCTCTCATTCTTCAACTCTTTTCTTCTTAAACTCAGCAACAAAATCTTGTATCTCCCAGGCATCAGTAAGAGAGTACTCCCCAATACGGGTCCTGCACAACTCTCTTATATACGCACCCACTCCTAATTCTTGTCCCAGGTCATGTACGAGAGAACGTATATATGTCCCTTTGCTACATCTTACTAGTGCGGTAACAGCCTCTGGAGAGGAGAATTCCTGAAGGGAGAATTCATAAATGCTCACCTTTCTGGGAGGGAGAATAATTTCCTTCCCTTTCCGCGCACTTATATATGCACGCTTCCCATTTACCTTAACGGCAGAGAAGGCTGGAGGAATTTGTTCTATATCACCCTCAAATGTGGACATGTTCTCCTTGAGAGTATCAATAGTAATATGGGACGCATCTTTAAAATCCGTCTCTTCTTCCTCCATATCAAAAGAGGCCGTAACTGCTCCTAATTTGAAGGTAACTACATACTCTTTTTCCTGATCCTGTATGGCAGTAATGCGTTTGGTATGTTTCCCTGTACAAAGAATGAGTAGGCCTGTGGCTAGAGGGTCCAGGGTTCCTGCATGACCTAC
>JBCBKZ010000463.1:0-4828 GCA_038520955.1 Bacteroidota bacterium
AAGAGTGACCCAAAAGAAGTGTAAGGGTCTGAATATATGGCTTGATTTATGTAAATAGATGAGCACTAAGGGTTGATTCATCTGGCTAAATTACCATGAAGAATTCTTTGAAAAAAGAATATCCTCATCACCTAAACGTTTTCACTTCTGATACTTACGCTAGCAAGAAATGAAGTATTATCCCTCGCTCAACCAAATTTATCGCCTAACCATCCTTTTGACCTTATTCTGGGTCAAAGATATGTTTGGTCAATATCAGCTTAATGGAGATGCCGCTCAAATCACTCCAGATTGCTTTGTCCTCACACGGGACGAGACCTTTTCAGTAGGTTCTGTATGGTACCAGGAAAAGGTAGATATCAGCAAATCCTTCGATGTTTATCTGGATATATTCCTCGGAAATAAAGATGCTAATGGTGCGGACGGAATGGCCTTTGTCCTTCAACCGCTCAACACCAATTTAGGAAGCGCAGGCCTTGACCTCGGATACGGGGGAATTGTTCCTTCAGTAGCGGTAGAGTTTGATACCTATGAGAATGTGGATAGGGGGGATCCCCCTTATGATCACGTAGCCATCATGAAAGAAGGGGCAGGCTTCCATTTTAATACCGCTAACATGGCGGGGCCGGTAAGAATCATTCCTGGTGTAGACAATGCCGAAGACGGCCTAATCCACAGCGTAAGAATTAACTGGAATGCTGTCAGTCAGGAGCTTTCAGTTTATGTGGACTGTGTCCTAAGAGTAACTGCCAACAGAGATCTTGTGAATGATGTATTTGGGGGAAATCCTGAAGTATTTTGGGGATTTACGGCCGCCACAGGCGGTCTGAGCAATGTCCATAATTTCTGTCTCAAGTACGTTTCCTTCACGGAAGAATTAACTGATACGACCATCTGTAAGGGAGAAAGTATCCAGCTGGATGGAGGAAGCGGTTCCGGAAATACCTTTTCCTGGACTCCAGCCGCCAGTTTGAATAGTGGTGCTGTTCCTAATCCGATAGCTACCCCTGATACTACCACTACCTACTTCCTGGAGGTTACCGACTTTTGTGGATTCAAAAGATTTGATACTGTAACTGTCTTTGTTTCGGAACCGGTGGCAGAAGCGGGTCCTGATAGTAGCGTTTGTGAAGGTAAACTCATCAGGTTGCAAGCCAGTGGGACTGGAACGCCAAGTTGGTCTCCAAGTATCAACCTGACTAATTCCTCTATTTATACCCCTACAGTTCTTCTTACTCAAACTCGAACATATACACTCACAGTAACTGATGCTGCTGGATGTACTGCTACTGATAGTGTCACTATCCAGTTTAATCCATTACCTGCTATAGGTCTGACTTCTGACAGCGCCATTTGTGCAGGAGACAGTGTTCTGCTATCAGCAGGCGGCGGTAATCAGTTTGTGTGGTCTCCTGCTGCAGGCCTAAGCACTAGTAACACACCTGCGGTTATGGCTTCACCAGCTTCCACCACTACCTATCAGGTGATGGTAACAGATGTGAACGGCTGTGAAAATACTGATGATGTAACTATCACTGTAAATGAACTTCCTGTAGCTAATGCCGGAGATGATCAACAGATATGTGAGGGCAGCTCGGCACTATTGTTAGCTTCCGGGGGAAGTAGTTATACATGGTCTCCAGCCATCAGTCTTTCCAACGCCAGTATTCAAAATCCTGTGGCTACCCCCCCCTCCAGCACTACCTATCAACTAACCGTTACAGATGGTAATGGCTGTACGGACGAGGATAGTATTCAAATTACAGTTGTCCCTAATCCTGTAGCCAATGCAGGCGCAGACACCAGCTACTGTTCTGGAGAATCAGTCATTCTGCAGGCAAGTGGAGGAGTAAGTTATGACTGGAGTCCTGCCATAGACATAGATGATCCGGCTTCTCCTTCTCCAAGTATTTTCACTGATCAAAGCAGATGGTACAGGCTTACGGTAAAAGATATAAATGAATGCGAAGACGTTGACAGTGTGTTTGTCAATGTATTTGACTTACCAGTAGCAACCGTAAGTCCGGATACCAGTATATGTGCCGGAGATAGCATTTCTTTACTCGCCAGTGGTGGAGATGTCTACTCATGGAGCCCTTTAAATGGTTTATCGAATGCTGACATAGCTAGCCCCATGGCTTCTCCTGATGCCACCACTGCTTACCAGGTAAGCGTGCAGGACGCCAATGGATGTGTGAATACGGCAGAGGTTTCCCTTACTGTTAATATGTTACCCATAGCTAATGCCGGTGAGGATCAGCAAATATGCCCCGGTTCCAGTACTTTGCTTCAGGGCAGTGGAGGGACCACCTATTCATGGAAACCAGAAAATCTTCTTTCTAACCCAAATATTGCCAATCCATTGGCTAGTCTAAGAGATACCAGTGCCTTTATACTGACAGTCATAGA
Organism: Bacteroidota bacterium; assembly: GCA_038520955.1. Lineage (GTDB taxonomy): Bacteria > Bacteroidota > Bacteroidia > J057 > J057 > JBCBKZ01. The sequence continues at coordinate 2,410 of JBCBKZ010000463.1, forward strand.
CGATAATGGATGCCAGGATGATGATATCATGTTTGTGAATATCCTGCCTAATCCGGAAGCTAATGCAGGTCCAGATACCAGCTATTGTGAGGGAGAATCTGTTAGGCTGCAAGCAAGTGGAGGCACCTTCTATGAATGGAGTCCCGCTATAGGCTTAGACAATGCGTCAGTTTTTGATCCAGTTCTTAGTGAAGCATTTGGTGGATGGTATTCGGTAACAGTTTCTGACATAAATAACTGTGCAGATACAGATAGTGTATTTATCACAGTGAACCCCAAGCCAATTGTGGACGCAGGTACTGATCAGAGTATTTGTTTGGGAGAACAAGCCCAGTTGGTAGCTAATGGTATCGGAAGTTTCCTATGGAGTCCGGCCAATCTACTTTCAGATGCTACCATAGCAACTCCTGTAGCTTCTCTTGAGAATAGCCAAGTATTCAGGCTTAGGCTTACAGACAACCTGGGCTGCTCAAACGAAGACTCAGTAGAGGTAAGCGTTAATCCGTTACCGGTCATTGAGGTGAGTGAAGATCAGGTGATCTGTGAAGAGGATGAAGTTCTCATTTCAGCATCTGGTGCAAGCATATACAGGTGGTCTCCTAATGAAGGAATTAGTAGTAACGATCAGGCAGACATCCTTGCTTCACCATTAGGGGACACCCGATACACAGTTATAGGCATAGATCAATTTGGCTGTGTGGATAGTGCAAGCCTGCTGATAGAAGTCAAACCTAAGCCCCTGGCTGATGTGATCGGCTTCCTGGAAGTATGTCCGGATGAAGACTTTGACTTACTGGCTACTGGTGGAGAAACCTATCTCTGGAGTACCGGAGCACAGGGAGATCAAATTACCAGCACTATCCAGGGAAGTACTGAGTTTTGGGTCATTCCATTTCAGGACGGATGTGCAGGAGATACTGCCAGCGTAGAGGTTGCGGTTTATAATAACCTTGCTGAAGCGGCTTTCTCCGTAGATACGGATAGGGCCTACTACCCTGCTGAGATCCAAACCATCAATGAAAGCTTGAATGGTGTTAGCTTTATGTGGGATATGGGAGACGGGACAACTTACACTTCTTCAGATCCTATACATACCTACAATAATCCCGGATCATATTCCATACAGCTTACCGCCAGAGATCAAAATGGTTGTTTAGATGTTTCTCTTCCTCAGATCATTGAGATTCTCAATAGTGGTTTATTTACCCCAACAGCTTTTTCTCCAAATGGAGACGGAAATAATGATCTCTATGCTATTTCTGCCGGAGCCCTGGCGTCATTCTCCATAGTTATCTATGATAGATGGGGTAGGAAAATGATGGAGAGTGCAGACACAGGATTTAGTTGGGATGGTACCCTAAACGGAAATCCTGCTCCCGAAGGAAGCTACGTATTTACCATAAAGGGGACTACCCTGGAAGGGAAGCAAATTGAGAGAATGGGCTCCATTCTCCTTATCCGCTAGCCTACTTTCCTGAGAATATCCTACAAAAAAGAAAGCAGCTGTCAGGAATGCAGCTGCTTTCTTTTTATCCATGTTTAGAGGTCAGTTTTTCCACAAAAAACCTATTCCATTTACATTTGGAAGAAATACTCTGAATTAATAAATATTCATTAATTAAATATTTAATCAACTTATTAAATTGGGTAAACTTTGGTACTGTCGCAAAATAGTAAAGATTCTTCTCTGCCAATATGCACGCTATTCAGATCCTAAGTCTCCTTAGGAAAACAGCTACTCTTGCATACAACCTACTAGCCTTTTTGCTCATTTTTGGATTTTCCTTTTCACCTAAGGCTATCCATGCTCAGTTTGAACTTAATGGTTCTGCAACTGAGGTTTCAGCAGGTTGTTACCGCCTAACGGAAGCAAGAAACTCAGACTTTGGATCTGTTTGGTCCAAGACAAAAGTAGATATCACAGAAGCGTTCGACATTAGAGCTGAAATTTATCTAGGTGATAAGGATGGAAACGGGGCAGATGGGATAGTCTTTGTCCTTCAACCTATCAGTAATGGGATTGGAATAGGAGGAGGTAGCATAGGATATGGGGGAATCAATCCATCTTTTGCAGTTGAATTTGACACGTGGACCAATGGCAACAACAATGATCCATATTATGACCACATTTCTATTACCCGGAATGGGAATGTAGTTGAAAATACTCCCGATCACTTAGCCGGTCCAGTAAGGATTTTACCTGGTGTAGATAATGTAGAAGACGGGCAAACACATAAAGTCATGTTTACCTGGGAACCTTCTACAAATGTGTTTTCAGTGTACGTGGATTGCAACCTGAGATTATCGACTACAGCAGATATATTGAACAGTATTTTTGGAGGTGATCCTGAGGTATTTTGGGGATTTACTTCAGCTACTGGTGGCTTTAACAATGAACATAGATTCTGCCTGGATTATG
>JBCBKZ010000464.1:0-4819 GCA_038520955.1 Bacteroidota bacterium
CAGTATGGGTGGCGCTGTTGAGTAAACTGGACAAAGATGATCAAGCGGGTGGAGACGGCTGCTTAGTGTGTAGAATCAGAGGAAAAATGTGCGGCCTTTTTGGAGCTAAAGGAGAGAAATGGGCTATTCCACTATGTCTACCCGTTGTCGATAGCTGGTTTTGGGAGTGATGAGGTATCCCATATACTTTCCTGTTCCTACTCCCCTAAGGTCAAATTTGTGGGAGTGAAGCTGGTTATTCAGTAAAACAGCTTTTTGAAAGACCTTATTTCCCTTAGGATCTCTCAGCACAAATACGCAGGAAGTCCTGGGCGGGACATAATAGGAAATAGGGAGAGAATCATTCATGGCGACTCTGGTTTTCTCAAACCTGATTACTTCCTTGAAGACCGAAATAGTGCTTGAGGTAGATTCATCACCATGTACATCTCTTATCCTGAGCCTATAGTAGTTGGCTCCTGGCTTGGTTTGAGAATCTATGATGTAGTAGTCTTTGGTGGAATCACTATAGCCTACGGCCGGGACATCTTGTAGACTGTCGAAGGTGGTCCCATCTCTTGATTTTTCTACTACGTAGCTCATGAGATGATTTTCCTGAGTGGTTTGCCATTGGATGAAGATGTCTTGTTCTCTAAGTACCCCTCCCAATGCCTCTATATCCGCTATTACCTCATCTTCTACATACGCCTCCTCCTGCTCTCTGGATAACCCTCTGCTAGCAAATAACTCTTCTTCACAACTACCCGTCTTAAAAACTAGCAGGAAGGGTAAAAACCCATTGCCACGCTCATCTGTCAGACCTGAGTTTATTTCAAAAGAGTAGGTGGTTTTTGGCGCAAGCGGTTCTAAGGGCCTAAGGGTCAGATACTGGAACTCTTCTTCGTAAGAAAGGCTGGCCAGTAAAGGTGCATTTGGCAAATTCTCCGAATACAATTTCACATAGGAAGAATTAAGGGTTTCCTTATCCAGTAATTTGCCTTCTTCTCCGGGAAAGTGTAAACCTACGGTGATGTGTGTGTTACAGGGAACTGCTCGGGCACCATCATTAGGGAATGCACCTCTGACATAAGGATTTTGACAGAAGGCAGAATGGTAGAATACCAGAATGAGAAAACTGATGATAAGCTTTCTACGATAGCCTAACCAAAAGTTATTCTTCATGAACATAAACCTCTTATTGCTAGGGTTTGACTTGCTAACGGTCCTTGTTTATGTTTAAAACGTAGGTAACCTTAAATTACGTAAATTCTCTTTTTACTATAGAGGGTAATTCAATTATTTTGCTCGAATAACTGATTAAATGGAACAATCCGGCATTTGGACAGAGAAAAGAAAGATAGAAGCTATCAACGTTGGGCCTAGTAGAAAGTTGAAACTTACTGCTTTACAAGGTTTTTTACAGGAAATAGCCGGGAATCATGCTCATTCTTATGGAGTAGGATTCCATGGGATGCGGGAGAAAGAATTGTACTGGGTATTACAGCGTCTTCAGATCAATATGCTTACCTATCCGGACTGGAGACAAACCATCCATCACCAGACCTGGATTAAGGAAATGAAAGGTCCTTTCTCCTACCGTGAGTTTATGATTCTGAGTGATACCGGAGAAAGCATGGCCAAAGCCAGTACCATTTGGACGGCTGTATCCAGCACCAGTTACAGGCCTCAGCGCGTAGACAGTTTGATAGATAATTGGCCCATCATTCCTGAGAAACATGCCATAGAAGAAGTGCCCCCAAGATTGAGACTGCCGGATGCTCCTTTTGAGGAAAGAGATTACCAGGTGCAGTTCAGTGACCTGGATATGCTCAATCATGTGAATAATACCAAGTACCTGGAGTGGGTATTTAATACATATTCTCTGGATTGGTGGGAGAATAAACTTCCTGAGAAACTGATCATCAACTTTTCTGCCGAAGTAAGGGCAGGTCAGCAGCTAAGCATAAGAACTTATGAAATAAGTGCTGATACCTATTTACATGGGATTATGGTAGACGAGAAGCCTGCGTGCATGATACAGCTTTCCTGGAAGGAAGTTACCAGTTGAACTCCTGTTGAAATACCTGATCAAACAATGCTCGAAAGGCCACAGAATCTCCACTAAGCTGGTGGAGTTCTACTGAAAAGAAGATCTGGTTTGTTTGTCCGTTAGAGAAAACGGATTTGGCGGCTATGGCAGAAGGGCCTACCCATCCCCCTACAGGCCTGATTTCAGCTTCGTAAAGTACATCAGCAGGGTTCTTTGGGTGGAAAGGGTCTGCTGAGCTAATAATGGCTGATGTACTCAGCGTAGGAAAAGCTGCAGAACTGGGAGGGATACTTATTTCCCTCAATATTCTGGCCTGACCCAGTGCCGTACTCAAGGTATCCATAGGAGAATAACCAAATACCAGTGAGTTATTAGCGGTTTCACTAACGGCATAAGTAGAAGGGAAGCTACTACTCATCCAGATTTTCCCTCCCTGGTTGAGGTATTGCTGTATTTGAGGAGCCGCAAAGTCCAGGAATAGTCGTTCGCTGTATTCACTCCTCTCCGTTCCGTCTCCATACCAGAATACCTGATCATATTCTTCCAGTATCAAGCGGAAGGTAGGCTCCATAAAAGTAGGGACTTGTGTATCTACGTCCAGGTAATCAAATGCACCGTAAGACGAGCGTATATTGGGAAAGAGGATGTTATCTACCTCATTCGTCCTGTGGGAATCTACTACGAGAAGGTTACCGGCTTTTCGTTGGACACGAAAGACTTCACTGGTATCTATCTGGCTGAGTGATCCCGATATGTCCCTTGCCTGTACATAAAATTGATTCTCACCTTCTACCAGTAGTCCGGGAAGTGTTTTGTCAAAGGTTGTCCCTTCAAATGAAGTTTTGATAACAGCTGACTGAGATCCAGCTTGCGATGGATCTTCTGCTCTTAGGGTAATCAGATTGATATCTGGAGTTATGGAAATCCACGGGGCTTCATTTAGCTTAATAAAGACAGAATCCAGGGTTTCAAAACCGTCCAGGTCTTCCACCGTCCACCTAATACTAAATACGGGCAGCACCTCACCGAGGAGGTTTAAGCTCTCATCCAGGCTAACAGAAGGAGGTGTATTTTTAATGGGTACACTCAGGAAGGCTGGGGTAGGATCTACGGTTTCAAGATTATCTACCGCTCTAATGAAGAAGCTGATATCTGTGGTGTCCTGGCCTTTCTCTATCACAAACCTGAAGGTGCTATCTGTTTGGGTAACTCTGGACCAGTTATTCCCATCCAGGGATAAATCAAATCCTATCACAAACCCATCTACATCTTCTCCTGACCAGAACAACTCTACAATGGTAGACAGTCTGTCTTGTCCTTCCAGGCTGATGGATTCCAGAAAAATACTGGTTTCAGGAGGCTGATTTTCCAATAGTTCTCCTTCTTCGCAGGAGAACATAACTCCCAGAAGTAGCACTATCAAGGTGAGAGGGAATAGACGGAAGAGAAAGGATAGCATGAGGTCAGAAATAAAAAGCAAAAATGACCATCAGGCCAGGATGTCCCTGACCTGATGGTATGACATTTATCTTGCGATCAGCACTTTGGTTCTGTGGAAGACTTCCCCTTCAGCTGATAGCGTCAGTAGGTAAGTTCCATTGGCTAAGTGAGAGGTTGCTATAACAGCATTTCCTTTTGCCTGATCTAATCCTTGAGAAGAAACGATTCTTCCAGTAAGATCCAGCATTTGAATGCTTACATCTGCTCTTTGCGTCAGTGTGTAGTCTATTCTCAGCTGATCCTGAACCGGGTTAGGGAATACAGTGATTTCGCTAGCGGCTAGTTCATCAGCAATACTTACTGTATTCTGCTGACAGCTTTCTACCTTGGCGCCTTCGAAGTCAGCTTCATTTCTAGGAAGAAGCTTATTCTCACCAAAGCTGTAGTACATGATACCTGTAACTGAAGTGAAGGTATCTTTGAATGCTACCACACAAGCGTCTACGTTCATCACCCCATCATTATTAGCCCAGTCTTCGCTGTTTACGTAAGGTACATTCAGAGAACTGAAGGCAGAACCAGTCTGACGACCTGCAAGCACACGACTACCATTGTCAGGGTTAAACTCATCAGTACCTATTCTGTACTCACCGAAGTTTCCAAAAGCCTGGTCGGCGTTTACGTCTACTACTATCAGGCTTCCACCTTCAGAAGGGTTGGCCAGTTTCATCAGCATTCCTTCATACTGCTCAGTAACTTCCAGGCTGTACTCAGAGAAGTTGGATGGATCTATTTCAGTAGCATCAATACTACCAGTTCCGATCACACTTACAGAGCTGACGTCAGCTAATCTGGTAAAGCCAAAGTTTTCTTCCACTGTACCAGTTACTACTACTTCATCTCCTACTTTTAAGGTAGCCAGATCAGTATTACCCACCAGAGCGATACCTGCCCATGCGATTTCTCCCTCTTGCTGTATGTATACATACCCGAGGTTATCTCCTTCTGCAGAAGCTGTAACAATCCCGTTTACAGTTACTTCCAGTCCGGTGTATCCAGAACGGCCACTACTGAGGAAGGTGTACTGTACATCTCTTAGCTGGATGCCATTATCTCTAACGATGAAGAAAATAGGATCAGAAACACCAGGAACATCTGGCGCATTAGCTACTAAGGCATCATCATCTGTCGCACTTACATAGTACTTTACTATGTCTCCTTCATTGTAGGCTATGGCGGGGATGTCAGCACTGTACGTACTTCCATCTGCAGTCATACTTACTTCTATGTAGTCATCATTTTCTTCACCTACAGAGTAGAATAAGGAAGCCTTTACGATGGTTCCATCAG
>JBCBKZ010000465.1:0-4813 GCA_038520955.1 Bacteroidota bacterium
TTACGTACGTAGTCCTTTAGGGTATTTAAATACCCTAAAGGACTACGTACGTAAGACGGGTCTGGATAAGAAGGACAGCTTTGAGAAGCTGAACAGTAATGACTTGAAGCTCATCCTGGAAGTATGGAGAGAGATCAAAGGATTGGACATTTCTCACAGTAACCTTTCCGAGTACAACATCCTGGTGCTCACTAAGCGTAAATGGAATTTCTCCAAGGACATGGAAATCAAGTTGGTAGGCTTCACTTCCGGAGAATGTACAGAAAAAGAAATGGAAGAACAGGTACATAAAATCTGGTCTAAACTGATAGGCGCAGATGTTTACCTGGATTTCCGTAAGAAATTCAAGATATAATCTATCTGATTAAGGAAAGCTGTTTTGCCATCCCAAGTGTAAAACAGTGTGTATTAGTATTGGAAGGGGCTCCGAGACATCGGGGCCTTTTTGTGTCTATAGACTTCCTTACAAATTTTCTGTACTTTTAATTCACAAGTGTTTCTCCCTATTCTCCGGAGAAACTCCAGACCAAATCTTCAAGGGAAAATAGATCCGGATAATGAACCCTCGCTCACACATAAAGCAGAGGGGTTTACTACAGCTATTTCTGGATTCACTATTTTTTCACTCAATACGCTATCACATGAAACTACGGACACTCACAAATAGCATTAGGATCAGACTGAGAAAGTCTGAACTGGGAACTTTGCAGGAAAAGAAACTGGTGGAAGAAAAAGTCAGCTTTCCAGCCGGACCCGCCTTCTCCTATGCACTAAGTATCTCCCCTAACATTGACCAGGTCCAGGCTACATATGAAAACCACCAAATGCGCATCAGTTTACCTGATGCCGTAGCTCAACAATGGATCAGCACAAACGAGGTAGGGATTAATGCTGATATTCCCCTGGATAATGGAGAAGCATTAAATATTCTCATAGAAAAGGACTTCCCCTGTAATGATAGAGAGGACGAAGACAAATCAGACACCTTCTGGGAACTGGTTTCTGAAGATCCTAAGGCCTGCTAATTTTTCACCTCTTACTACACCATTATGTCTACTACCACTCAAGCTACCGCTTGCATTCTCTGTTCTCAGAACTGTGGGATTATGATAGAACAGGACCAGGAAGGAAACTTCACCAAAATCCTGGGAGATAAACAGCATCCCATTTCAGAAGGCTACCTATGCCAAAAGGCCACCCGCTTAAACTATTACCAAAAACAGGCAAGGCTGACCTCTCCTTTGAGAAGAAATGAGGATGGCAGCTTTGAAGAAATCAGTTGGGATGCAGCCGTCCAGGAAATTGCCGATAAGCTGGTCCATATAAGAAACACCTTCGGGGGGACTACCATTGCCTATGCTGGAGGCGGTGGACAGGGAAATCATTTGGGAGGAGCTTTTGGCTCTGCCCTGAGAACTGCCTGCGGAACCCCCTATATATACTCGGCCTTAGCTCAGGAAAAAACAGGTAACTTCTGGGTCAATGGCAAGCTCTTTGGAAGACAAAACCTCAACTACTCAGAAGCGGTAGGAGAAGCAGAGTATGTGATGATCATTGGGGCCAACCCTGTGCAGGCACACGGTATCCCCAAAGCCAGGCCCACCATCAATGAAATCTCCAGAAATCCCGATAAAACGCTGGTGGTAGTAGATCCAAGACATACTGAAACTGCTAAAAAAGCAGATGTATTCCTTCAGATAAAACCAGGAAGGGATGCTTTTATGTTGGCGGCTATGCTAGGCCATATCATTCAGAATGGGCTGGAGAACCAAACCTTCATTCAGGAGCGTACCGTTGGTTTTGACAAGATAAAGCCTCACTTTATGGAGGTACCCGTGGCGGAATATGCCCAAATCAGTGGGATTTCTTTGGAGACCCTCGTAGAGGTAGCCGAAGGAATCGCTAAAGCTCGTAGTTTTGCGCTGAGATCAGACCTGGGGATAGAGCAAAGTCATAACAGCACCCTGAACGCCTATCTGGCCAGATTACTTTTCCTGGTAACAGGCCATTTCGGAAGAGAAGGCACCAACTGCCTTCATGTAAACTTCTTTCCGGTGGTAGGTCACTCCAAAGAACCTGAAGAGGGGGCTCCCACTACCAAGGTTACCGGCATGAAAGGGATAGGAAAACTGTTCCCACCTAATGTGCTTCCCCTGGAAATAGATACTGATCATCCGGATAGAGTTCGTGCTTTAGTAGTGGATAGTGCTAATCCTGTTTCTAACTATCCTGATACCCAGGCACACAGAAAGGCCTTCCAAAAGTTAGATTTACTGGTAGTTATAGATGTGGCTATGACAGAAACAGCTGAGCTGGCAGACTATGTATTACCTGCCAGCACACAGTATGAGAAGATGGAATCTACCTTCTTCAACCTGGAGTTCCCTGAGAATTTCTTCCATCTGAGACATCCTATCACTCCACCTTTGGAGAACACCCTACCAGAGCCAGAGATCTATCACAGGATAGTAACGGCCATGGGAGAAATCCCTTCCTCCTTTCCAGTTCTGTCTGCTGTAGGTAAACTGGATAGAAGGTTTCCCACCCTAAAACTTTTACCATTAGCCTTGGGCCTAACGCTTTCTCTTAAGCCTAAGTGGAAGAAATACCAGCTCCTGATCCTGAAGGAAACACTTGGAAAGGCACTCCCCTATTCCTATGCAAAGATAGCTGTTATTGCCTGGATTGCTGCCCACAGGTTTGCGCAGAAATACGCCAAGGCAGTGAATAGAACCGGAATCAAAGGCAAAGGGTACGCCCTGGGAGAAGCGCTCTTCAACAAAATCCTCCATAGTAAGTCAGGAACCTTTATCAGTAAACATACCTTTGAGGAGCATTGGGATTTAATCAGACATAAAGACAAAAAGGTCCATCTGGATATAGAGGAACTTCTGGGATGGTTGGATGAACTACCCGAGAAGGCCAAAGAAGAAAAGGAGCGTTTCAAGAAGTACCCCTTCAATCTGTTGGCGGGAGAAAGAAGGACCTATAACGCAAATGGCATCATCCGTAATCCTGACTGGAGAAAACGTGATGGGGGTGGTGATATGAAGATGCATCCTAAAGACGCAGAGAAATATGATCTGCAAAATGGAGATTGGGTCATCTGTCAGTCTGAGGTGGGAGAAGTAAAGACCAGAATTTTCCTTACGGATGAAGTACCAGAAGGCATGCTTTCCATGCCGCATGGGTATGGGTACCGCTATCCCAATAAAAGCACGGAAGAAATAGGCGTACACCCTAATGAGCTGACGGGGCTTACCGACTGCGATCCACTGGCAAAAACTCCCTACCATAAAAATGTGAGAGTAAGGCTGGAAAAGATTGTGGGTGAGGCAGTTTAGTTATTGGAAAGTGGTATGAAGTAAGTGGTAGAACATCCAGAGTTTTTCTCATTACGTAGAGAAGCCAGCAAAGGCAGATATTTTCTAGCTATCTTTTAAGAAAAAGGATGAACCTAACTTACACCTTATGAAACTACACCTAACTATTTTCAAAGCATGTTTACTATGCCTATTCACCTTTTCTCTGGGGCTATATGCCCAGCTGGCTGTTACCCTTCCGCCAAGCGGTGGAAACCAGATAAGTGAGGTAAGCCAGTATATGGGATTGGTAAAAGTAACTGTAAACTACAGCAGTCCTGATGTGGCTGGCAGAGAAGGCAATATCTGGGGAAAGGTAGTCCCTTATGGGCCCATAGACTTTGTAAATACTCAGGGATACGGTACAGCTACCGCTGCCCCCTGGCGAGCAGGAGCGAATGAAAACACCCTCATTACTGTCAGTCATGACGTAGAGGTTGAAGGCAAAAAACTGGCCGCCGGCACTTATGGATTTCATATTTTTACCTATGAGAATGAGGACTGGGAACTTGTATTCTCTCATGAAACCAGTGCATGGGGGAGCTACTATTATGAGGAAGAAAATGATGCTTTGCGGGTGAAAGTTACCCCTGAGGAAGCCTCCTTCCATGAGTACCTCACTTATGAGTTTACAGATAGGAAGCTAGCCTCTACTACCCTCACCCTCTATTGGGAAAACATGGCAGTCCCTTTTTCTATCACAGCGCCTAATTCCAAGGATCTTTACATCGCAAAAATGAAGGAAGACTTGCAGTCTACTCCTGGCTTTACCTGGCAGGGATTCAATAATGCTGCCAGCTTCTGCCTGCAAAACGATTTAGAATTGGAACAGGGTCTGGTTTGGGCAGAGCAATCCGTTAGCCAACCCTACATTGGAGAGGCCAATTTCACCACCCTTTCTACCAAAGGATTATTGGAGATCAAAACAGGAGATGCAGATGCTTCCGCCAAAACGCTGGCAATGGCTTCTGAAGAAAAAGCCACAGCAGTCCAATTGTATCAATTAGGCAATACCCTTATACGTATGGATCAAAAAGATCTGGCCATCCAAACATTTGGTTCCCTTAGTGAAAAGTATCCAGACCACTGGCTGTCTTTTGTAGGTACTGCTACTTCTCATAAGGCTCAGGGAGAAATGAAGAAAGCCAGAGAAGCATATCTGAAGGCAAAAGAGGTAGCCCCGGTAGGGTACCAGGGAATGATTCAGGCAGGAATAGATTCTCTGGAAGGATAAGGTAAATGCATACCTTCTGAAGCCCTTCTAAACGCTTATGTTTGGAAGGGCTTTACTATATCTGAGACTGAAATTTTTTAGCAGCATTAAAAAAATATATTTTATGTTGATTTTCGTTTATATACTGTTTGCTTTCTGAAATAATCAGATAAGTTTGTAGTTATTCTGCCAGTAGGTAGAGATATCCCTAGTGTTTCACTCACAATTACTTTGCTTA
>JBCBKZ010000466.1:0-3016 GCA_038520955.1 Bacteroidota bacterium
CCAGAATATTAATGAAAGCCTGGTTCAGTTTGGCTGGGAAAACGGGTATTTCAGGAATATTCTGGTCAACGCCATAAAGTCTATTGATGGTCAGGGGAGTATTTATGTTCAGACCATGGCTACAGGAAATCACATACAGATTAACATCCGTGATACAGGGAAAGGGATTTCCGAAGAAGATAAGCAGTACCTCTTTGAGCCTTTTATACATATGGACCATGGATTAAATGGAAGTCGGGTAGGTCTGGCCTTAACTAAAGACATCATTCTACTCCATCAAGGGACCATAGAGGTGGACAGTCAGCCGGGGGCAGGAACTATGTTTAGAATTCAACTCCCTACGCGATTAAACTTGAGTACTATGTATGGTAATTCTTAGCTTATCAGAGTTTTATCACTTTTTTAAACTCTGAGAAAGAATCACCTACAGCTTCTATAAAATAAATCCCCCTTGGCCAGTTATCTGTGCTAAGGGTGATTTGCTTTTGGGGGGTACTTGAAGATGTCCATAAGCGTTTTCCCTGAATATCTCTGATGATAAGAGAACTTATCTTTACCTCCTGAGGCATTGAAATGCGAAGCGTGTGCGCAAAGGGATTAGGAGATAGGCTAAGTCCCTGATCAGATTCTTCAGCATCCAAATCTGTAGTCAGTAAGCATTCCATGATCAGATCTTCTACATCCTGACGAATTCCGCCTAGTTTATGGTAAAGGCTATCTCCAGGGCATAGGGTGCTGCACCCATCTCTATGGCCAGAAATATGTGCCAGCACTAAATTAGAAGTAGTATGCAGAGAATTACTCAAGGGATTAATGTTACTCTTGCAGGATTTCCAGGCCAATATTCCCTTCAAAGTAGTCAAGGCCGCTTCCGTGGGAGGTACATCTGAAAAGGTTCCTAGCATAGCTATCCCCATGGTTCCCCCATTTCTTCCACAAAAATGAGCCCCTCTCACATTATCTCCTCCTCCCCTTCCTTCATATAGCACACCATTTGGATCTATGAGCCAGTTGTATCCCAGATCACACCAATTGTTGGTATTCACATGGAAGTTCCAAATGCTAAATACAGCGGCTTGCCAGTTAGTGATCGCATTGCTGTTAACCGTATGATGTACTATCATATGGGTTACAGGTACATAGGCTATGTCCGGGCAAGAAGGATCAAGACCATCAGGACTCCCCCATCCTATTCTGTCTACGTATTCCGGTATGGCACAATCACAGGGTCCTTCATTCGCCATTCTTTGGAGTTTTGCCGCAGGGGCTTTCTCAGGGGAGAATATATCCAGGAGTATTTTCGGATTGTATGTGGTGGCTTTGGTTTGTTCTCTTAACTGGATTGCCTGAACCCCCTCAGGTAAAAATACAAGCTCGCTCACAAAAGCCCTGTCAAAAGGATTTTTCTCATGAAAGTGTGCTAATGGTATCCACGAACCCCATGACTGATCCGCCAGCTGATAACGGTAGTGAAAATCTTTCCCCTCCCCCGCCCTAATAGCAAATGAGGTCAGCGCTTTGTCCTTTTTTTCCTTCAGGAGAATAGGGGTAAATTCATACTTCACCATGCTACCTTCTGAAGACGTATTTCCTTTTTGGGAAATTTGAGGAATGAGATTTGCCTCAGTTAATTGGTAGGATTCATAAAAGGAAGTATTTTCTCCTACTTGTTGGCTAAAACCCAGGGGGTAGTTTAGGAGTAGAATAGAAATAAGAACGGTAATTCTGAAAAAGTAAGGGGTATTCATAATTAAATGTACGTATTCTGCTTATATTAGGACAGTAATCCTACCTCTGTAGTACGATAGTTACGCCACGCTGATTATTTCCAGACTACTAAAAGTCTTAAGTAACGATGAGTCAATATCCTTCAAAACGGCCCATAAGAGCCATACTGTTGATAGGCTTCTTATTCGCGTTCAGCGCTGTAGCTATGGTTAGCTCCATAGCTTACTTCAGTGTGAAAGATCTGGCCGAGTCACTTAAGAGTGTCACTGAGCCTAAACAAAACCTTATTACCCTGAAGGATGTACTAGCAGAGATAGCCAAAGCAGAAAGTAGTGTACGTGCCTATACCATCACAAGAGACCCCAAAGACCTAAAGAATTTCTACACCACTTTTACCGGTATAGATGAAAGGCTAACCAATCTTAGAACTATTCCTCTCCAGCAGAATCATATAGATACCGTACAGACACTGGTAGAGGAGAAGTTTGTGGTCATGTCCCGGCTCATAGAAGCGTCAGAGGACCAGAAAGTGAGAACCATCTTTGATATGCTGGCTGACAGGCTGGCTGACTCACACATGACGCTTGGGGACTCAGTCAATAGTAGAGCTGGCGCCGCTGTGGTAGATTCTGCCTTGACAAAAAGTGCTGAGCTGGAATCTTTCAGAAAGGAAGGTGGCCTATTTGAGAAAGTATTTGGCCAAAATGGAGGGATGAGTGATTCCCTGGGTGCTGAATTACAACTAAGTCAGGAAGATGTAGCGCCTTTTCTGGCTTCTATTGGAAATGAAGATAGCCTGTATTCAGCCAGACAGCGGGACATGGAAGCACTCAAACAGCGGGTTACCCTCATCCGAAAACTGATCAAGGAAGACCAGTTCATCATGAACAAGATCAGCTTCATGGTCAAACGCATGGAGTATAAAGAGCGGGTAGACTCAAATGATAAATCCGCTACTGCCGAGAATAAGGCTATAGAAACTATCCGACTGATGTCCTTGTTGAGTTTCGTAGGATTAGCTCTGTTCATCATCCTGGTGATCTTTGTAGCCACGGATATTTCCCGAAATCAGCGTCTCCAAAAAAGACTGGAAAGAGAGAAAAGAAGAGCCGAAAAACTAGCTACCGCAAAGGAAGAATTCCTCGCTAATATGAGCCATGAGATCCGAACACCCATGAATGCCATCATAGGATTTACGGAGCAGCTCTCTCAAGGAGACCTTAACCACAGACAGTCCCGCTTTGTTACCACCATCAGTAATTCTGCCAAATACCTTCTGGCATTGATT
>JBCBKZ010000466.1:3026-4808 GCA_038520955.1 Bacteroidota bacterium
CTCCAAGCTAGAATCAGGGAACTTTGAAATGGAAAGGATCGGATTCAGACCAAGAGATGTGGTTAGAGAAACCCTTCTCACCTTTCAAAATAGTGCAAAGGAAAAAGGAATCTGGCTTACTGCAGAAAATATAGAAGCCCTTCCCAAGGTAGTAAAAGGGGATCCTCTCAGGCTTAAGCAAATGCTGTTTAACCTGGTCAGCAATGCCCTTAAGTTTACAGAAGTGGGAAGAGTAAGCATTAACTGTGCTGTTCACCCTGCCTCTAAAAGGAAGAAAATCCTGGAATTCACTGTAGTCGATACAGGCATAGGTATTCCCGAAGATAAATTGGATGCCATCTTTGCAGACTTTAAGCAGGTAGACAGTAGTACTACCAGAAAGTATGGAGGTACTGGACTGGGCCTATCTATCACCAAGAAACTGGCCGAGAAGCATAATGGCTCCATCAGCATAGATAGCCGTCTAGGTCAGGGTACTCAGGTAACCTTAAAGCTATTATTCGAACAAGGATCTGCCGCTGATCTGGAAGAGATAGATGTAAGAGACGTCAAAGACTTCAGCATCTTCAAAGGCAAGAGAGGGCTCATTGCGGATGATGCACCTTATAACCTGGAACTGATTAAGGTCATTCTCCATAAATGGGAAGTAACAGCTGACGTAGTAGAAAATGGTCAGCAGGCAGTAGAGAAAATGGCTAATACCCATTACGACTTCATCCTCATGGACCTACAAATGCCTGTCATGAGTGGGTATGAAGCTACTGTTCACGCCCGAAAAGTCCTAAAAATAGATACCCCCATTCTGGCCTTAACTGCTACCTCTACGCCGGGAGAAATAGCGAAATGTGAGGCCGCAGGTATGCAAGACCATCTCCTCAAGCCATTCCAGGAACAGGAACTGGCAGTAAAACTGGCCAACTTATTGAGATTTAAGCCCCGTGCATATACAGAAACCACTGTTCAACCTATAATAACCCTGGAAGACATGAAACTCCCTGCTGGTAGCCGTCCCTACAACCTGGATGAACTAGTTAAACTCACCAATAATAATCCGGCCTTTATGGTCAATATGTTGAAGATCTTTGTAGACAATACTCCTGACTACATGAAGCAGATGGCCGTTGCCTTACAAAAGGATGATTGGGAGACTGTGGGTGCCATGGCGCATAAAGCCATCCCTTCTTGCCGCCACCTGGGACTGAATGCCACAGTAGATAAGCTGAAAAAAATAGAAACAGACGTTAAGAATAAGTCAGGTTTAAAACGACTACCGGATAAGGTCATAGAGGTTCTCCAGGAGTTAAAAGACATTGTCAAAATGGTAGAAGGCGACATGAAGGCCATCCAAAAGCAAATCTGATAACAGCACACATCTTTTACGAAAAGCCAAATTATTCCCTAAATTCGGGAAATTCATAGCTCACCTATGCAGGACCAACAAGCCTTGAGCGTCTTTGTGGTAGAAGACGACGAGTGGTACAGAGAATTACTTGCCTATAACCTGGAACTCAATCCGGACTATCAAATCACCAAGTTTGAAACGGGGACTGACTGTATTCAGGCCCTAAACCAGCGCCCTGATATCATTACCCTCGACTACCGCCTCCCCGATATGGAAGGGAGTGAGGTACTGAAACGCATCAAAGAATTCGATCCTGAGATAGAAGTTATCATCATTTCTGAGCAAGAGAACATAGAGACTGCGGTAGAGCTATTGAAGATGGGAGCCTATGACTACCTGGTAAAGGCCCAGGATATCAGAGACAGGCTACTCAACGTAGT
>JBCBKZ010000467.1:0-4808 GCA_038520955.1 Bacteroidota bacterium
CCTTGAGATAATACCTCACGAGAAAAGTAAGGGCGAAAAATCTTTCGCCCCAAACACTAAATCATTCCGTTCCCCTTCCAGAACCTTAGGCTCTGTAATTAGGGGATTTAAAATAGGAGTAACTAAGTGGTATCGTAAGAATACCCAGATAGAAAAGGTGTGGCATCGAAATTATCATGAACATATCATACGAGATCTATCCGATTATCATCGAATTTCTACGTACATAAGAGATAATCCCAGGAACTGGGGGCAGGATAGCTATTGGACTTGAAAGTCGAGCATACTTTAGATGTCTTAGGCGGAAGATTTTACGCTCTTACTGGAAGTAGAAAGTATTTTTTATTTACTCCACCCTTCTAGCGTTAATCTCCTCAAAGAAGAAGTCGTCATTAGGGACATCGAAGGTGATTCCGCTTACCTGCCTGTTATGGTCAACAAGGAACTGAACCGTGCCAAAGGAGAACCAGGCGTGCTCGTAGTCCGCAGACCAATCCAGCTTAAAAGTATCATAATGCCAGTGGGAAAGATCAGCTGCCAGGAAAGGTGTATGCTCAAAGGAGATACTAAGTTGGCCATCAGATTCTATCACCTCAATCTTCCCCCCATATAGATCAGAGTAGTAAGTGCCAGCAAAGGCTGAAATAGGTAAAGAGGTGGATGTATTCATCACTCGACTGTCCTTTCTATCCTGAATTCTCGTATCATTAGCCTCACTGTTGTTTCTTTCTTCCAGTAAAATGGCTGACCAGTCTTTAGGTTCTACGCCTAGATAGGCATCCATCACATATTGGCTGACGACTCTGATGGGACTTTTCATCCCGTTGGTGAGTACCACTACGCCAAGCTTCTCATCTGGCAACATATCTAAAGAGGTGATCATGCCGTCATAGCCACCGGTATGGGCTACTCTAAGCTGCCCATGATAATCGCTCAGTCCCCAACCTAGTCCATAGCCTGAGAAATTGCGCTTAAAGTCGTTTTGGGTAGTGTGATCTACCTTGCGTGTATTATGCGGCATCCAAACAGTGTTCCTAGAATCGGTGGTAAGAATGGTGTCGCCATTATGGATCCCATGATTCATGTTGAAGATCATCCATTTGCTGAGGTCATTGACAGAAGAAATGAGTCCTCCGGTAGCAGCTATTTCTTCCCAGGAGGTCCACTGAATAGGGTAGTGTTCTCCCTCAGTATAAGCATGTGGGGTAGCATAGTTCCCTTTTTTCTCCAGATCATCTAAGAGGTAAATGGTTCTGTCCATGCCCAAAGGATTCAGGAAGCGCTCTTGTACATTCTCCCCAAAGGTCTTACCGGTTATCACACGAATCAATTCTCCTGCAGTGATAAACATCAGATTAGAGTACCCATATCCTGCACGGAACTCAAAGGCCTGAGGAACATACTTGACACGCTTAATGATTTCTTCAGAACTAAGTTCTGCATTATACCACATGATGTCCCCACTAAAGGTTCCTAGCCCCACTCTATGAGAAAGAATATCTCTTACACTTACCTGATGACTCACCCAGGGATCATAAACTTCAAAGTAGGGGAGGTAGGTCTTGACTTTATCATCCCAGGATAGCTTTCCTTCCTGCACGAGCGTGGCGATAGTCGCTGAGGTAAATGCCTTGGAATTAGAAGCTATGGCGTAAAGCGTATTTCCATCAACAGGTGTATCTTTTCCTAATTCAGTTACGCCATATCCCTTACTGAACACCTGCTTGCCATCTTTTACAATGGCTACACTCATGCCGGGTATGTCCCAGTCTTGTTGTACCTGTGAGAAGTAGGTATCCAGTTTGTCGAGATCTACTTCTTGAGAATAAGTTGTAGGGAGAATAATCAGGCTAAGTAGCCAGAATAGAAATAGCTTTCTCATGTTTGTAAGGGTTGTTGTGAGCTTAAATAACGGAATTAGACCGAGATATGGAAGGAACTAAGTTTGATTTTGAACTAGTGCTTCCTACCTAGGCTTCGTCGCCTGCAGCGAGCCCTTCTTTTTTCCAAAGCAAAAAAAGAAGGCAAAAATGCATTGTCCCTCCAATTCAAAGCTACAATCCTCCCACAACCCGTGGAGGAACGGCCAGCCCCAAATATGCTTAATTTAAAATTATTGGTACGTGAATTAATTATCCTGTAGAATCAATAGGGTCCTTTATTATTGATTCTCCTATTCGTAGATTGATCTCATGGGTGCTGAACAAGAATTGACCAAACTAAGGCTGTATAAAGGAAAGAATCTGTTGGGAATAGCTACGGATTTTCTGGCAAATACCCCTGACTTTGTACACAAGAAAGAAGCTGAACTGGGAGACTTCTACAAGATAAGGGTTCCCAGAAGAGACTTATTTGTCATCTTCAGACCTTCCGTGATTAAACATGTCCTTCAGTCCAATGCCCGGAACTATAAGAAAAGTATAGCCTATCAGACCCTAAAGGAGTTTTTAGGAGAAGGGTTGGTTACCAGTGAAGGAGATCTGTGGAAGAAGCAGCGGAAAATATCCCAACCTGTTTTCTATAAATCCAATCTTAAGAACCTCATTTCAGGCATGGTTAAGGTAGTAGATGAGTACTATCTGGAATTAGCCCAAAGGGTCGAGGGAGAAGATACTATCAATATAGCTTCTGAGATGATGCAGGTAACAGCGGATGTGGTCATGGGTACCTTATTCAGTTCAGCTTATGGATTTGACAAGGAACAGATGTATGAGGCCGTAGGTTTTAGCCAGGAGGTGATTCTGAAACGTGCCTACATGCCTTTCCAGAGGCAGATAGACAAACTAACCGGGACCCATAAGAAGTTCATTCGGAATAAGCAGGCCTTTGATGAGATGATATTCAGGATGATCAAAGATCGGAAGGAGAATCCGGCTGATCATGTAGACCTACTATCCATGTTGCTCAACGCTAAATATGAAGATACAGGTGAAGGTATGAGTGATCAGCAGCTAAGGGATGAGCTGATTACCATTTATCTGGCAGGACATGAAACCTCAGCCAATGCCCTTTCGTGGACCTTATTTTTGATGGCACAGAAACCTGAAGTGGTGGAAAAGTTGAGAGAAGAAGAGAGGAGGGTGCTTAATGGAAGGCTGCCTGTCATGGAGGATTTTAGCCAGTTGCCTTATTCCAGACAAGTTCTGGATGAGGGCATGAGACTATATCCACCCGCCTATGTGGTTTCCAGACAGGCAATTGAAGATGACATTGTAGATGGTGCGAAAATCCCTTCGGATTCATCCGTCTATCTCAGCTTTTATGCGCTACAGAGAAGTCCCAAGTATTGGGAACATCCTGATGAATTTAATCCAGAACGGTTTTCTCCGGAGAATAAAATCCCAAGACATGCCTATATGCCCTTTGGGGCAGGCGCCCGTATGTGTATAGGGAATCACTTTGCCATGATGGAAATGCAAATTTTACTCTGTTTACTGGTTAGGAGGTTTGACTTCAGCCTGGTACCCGATCAAAAGATAGAAATGCAACCCTTGGTTACCCTAAAGCCTAAGCATGGAATACTCTTGAAGATGAAGCCTAGGTAATTCTTTAATCATATTGAATGATTTAGTGTTGAATTTTGAAGGAGTTTTTCGCTTAAGTGTTGAACTATTTTCATTCAATATTCTAAATTCTCCCATTCAATCATTCAAAACTCACTCATTCAAAATTCATTCTCACATTCAAAATTCTCTCATTCGTACACTCAAAATTCAATCATTCTCACATGGATCTGGAAAAACTCAAATACCCCATTGGACAATACAAAGCTCCTGAAAATCTGGATATGGACATCTGGAATGGATGGGTAGAGGAAATCAATAAGTTCCCGGCAGAAATAAGGAAGCTGGTGGAGGGACTGTCTAAAGAGGAGTTGGCTCATAAGTACAGACCAGAGGGCTGGAACATACGCCAACTTGTCCATCACTGTTCTGATAGTCATATGAATGCGCTCATTCGGATAAAGTGGGTATTGACAGAGGTTGATCCTACCATCAAGGCCTATAATGAGGCTAAATGGGCAGAGTTGTCTGATACATTAGATTTAGAGCCAGAGGTTTCTCTCAAGCAACTCGAGCTAATCCATGTTAAGATCGTTCACCTCCTGAAAACCATGAAGGAAGCTGAGTGGAATAGGGTGTTTTATCATCCTGAGGTGAAGGGACCTTTACAGATAGGTAAGTATATGGGCTTGTATGCCTGGCATGGAAATCATCATCTGGCACATATCCGACAGGCCCTGGAAATGAAGTTCTCATAAACAGATGATTTTCATTCTTACCAAAAAACCTGTATGCTTGCTGTGAGAAATTAATCTACTTACCTAAGTACTATGGAAACTCTTACACTGGATAATTTTATCACCCTGGGCATGCTGATTCTTCTGCAAGCTGTCCTGGGCTTTGATAACTTGTTATACATTTCACTTGAATCCAAGAAAGCGCCAGAAGACAAACAAAGCTATGTGAGAAGGCTGGGAATAGGACTAGCCATTATTTTGAGGATCATCCTGTTGTTTGTCCTGATGTCACTTATACAGTACTTCCAGGACCCTATCTTTAAGTTGAAAATAGGAGAATATATCTACGGAGACTTTAACATTCACAGCATCATTGTCATTCTGGGAGGAGCTTTCATTCTATATACTGCTACTAAGGAAATCTTCCATATGATTTCACTGGAGGAACATGATGACATGGAGAAAGAGAAATCATCAAAGTCGGCTGGTCAAGTAATTTTCATGATTGTAATCATGAACTTGGTGTTCTCCTTTGATTCTATCCTTTCTGCCATGGCCCTAAGTGATG
>JBCBKZ010000468.1:0-4808 GCA_038520955.1 Bacteroidota bacterium
AGAATTTTCTCCCCTTCTTGTACTCTATAAATTCCCTCAATAGGAAGGCCGAAAACAAGCCGCCTAAAAAGGATATAATTAGATAAGTCATGCTAGTTGATACTTTGTAAAAAACCTGTTTACTGTGCTTTCTCTGTACCCTGATTCCTTGCCTAATCGGTACTTGCTTATTCTCTTATCCGGGTACTGCTTTTGTAAATCTTGATATAGCCGAAGAAGCTGTTTTTCCTCAGGAGTAACGATTGATTTTTTACCCCCATTTCTCCGGTATATCAGTGAGTTAGGAGAATTCGGGGAAGAAGTTTCTTCCCCTTTGATTAGTTTCCCGCTGGTTCCGGTTCTTTGTCTTCCTCCTTCTCTGGAATTGGTTCTAATTGTCCATTTTCATTCACCTGAGAGCTACCCGTCACAACGCTTGATGCAATCATCTGACTAAATGAACCGTACCCCCTGCTTTTTGCCATATTATGACATACATCCTGCATTAGCTTTAGCTCATAGGGGTTAATAATCAGCCTGTGATCAATCTCAGTTTGGAAGAATACTTTCAGTTTGAAGAAAATCAGCATAGTGACACAGAAGTATAGTAAGCCAAGCATAAAGGCAACTCCTGAATTACTGATCATATCCACGGAACGGAAAGCTTCTGGCACGTGAGGAATGATAAAAAGAACCTCGTAGCCCATTATGACCACCATCCCAAGTATTAAGGCCGGGGCCGCCATCCTCTTGGCTTTTCTTCTCATGTGTAAGGCGCCTAAAAATGAGCCTATGGCAATGAATTGAATAAGCACTGAAGCGAAAGAAGAAAAAGTCCAACTTGCATCTTCCCCGAAAGCTTCCACCGTAAAAACAGAATAGTGAAGTGCGAAAATTTCAGAGCCACACATCACAGCCAGACAGCCAATAATTCCGCCTATATACCAATTCTGATAACTGGCGGCGATTCCATTCAGGCCGTTAGGTTTTACGCTGTCCTCGTCCGCCTGGACATTTTTTGAAGGTGTTGAAGCATTCACCAAGTCGTTTAAAAAATTCTTAAAACTGCTCATGTTTGAAAAACTGGTTTAGATTCTGATAAATAAATGGTTTACTTTACTTGCTCAGACCCACACCAAAAATTCCCTGTTCCCGGCGTAAGCTTGGAGCATGAGGCCCGACCGTTTTGGGTTGGGCCTTCCTGTTCTCCTGAGGTTTCCCCCGCTATTATGGTATCTCTATCATACCCTTTAATATCAATGTAATGACCGTTGCAAGGCTTCCAATCGCCCCGAATACAATCAATGCCATTCTCCAAAAATCCCTTTCCTTTAACAACTGTTCTACATCCTCTCTAAGCCCGCCTTTCCCGTCTATTCCGTTAATGGTGAACTCAAGCTTCTGAACCGTTTCCCCGGTCTTTTCCTGCGTTGCTTTTAGCTCGGTTAGACCGTCCTCAATGGTCTTCACTTTATCAAGGATCAGGTCACTAATTTTCAACTCTTTCATGCTCTGGTAATCTTCTGCATTCAACATAGACGCAATATTTTCCTTCATAAATTTCCTGCCTGTAGGGTATAGGATGATAGACCCATTCTATTTTGATATTTTGAAAGTAATTTCTCCCGCCTGTCTTCTGACCGTTGATAGCTAATTCAAAATGCTTTTTGAAGTTTGGCCCGTGGTAATCATCCGGGAGTATGTCCGGGAAAACCTCGTGCATGTTCTTACCTACTTCTATTTCTTTACCGAACAGTTCTTGCATCTTGTTAGACACTGCCATATAGTTGGCGTAGGGGTCCAGTAAAGCCACCGCATGAGGGTGATTTATTAGAAGGAACTCGTAAGACCTGAAGAACAAAACCGCCTCTTCAAAGCTCTTTACATATGGACTTTCAATTCCCATCTTGATTAAAACTTGTATGAAACAGGACGCTGTTGTCATGGTCGTAAACTCTTGCTTGCCATATCTTAGAAGCGTATTCTGTTCTTATCAAAAACTTAAACCTCGCAAGCTCTTTCTCCTTTTCTTTCTGTGTCTGGTACTTGTTCGTAAGGGTTCCCGTCCCGCCTCCTGACTGCTGAAATTCAGGGAGAAATTTCAGCCAAAGTCTAATTTCCTTTTTCTGTCTTTTAGGCTTTCCCATGAGTGTATTTTGTTGCTTTATCCTGTCCGTACTGCTGAAGAATGGAAGTGTAATTCCTTCTAAATCCTGAGGCGGACCTAAGCCCAAACCCGCCCGCATCTTTGAGCCAATAGGAGGCTTTTTTGCTGCCCGAGTTTAACAGCCAGTTAGCAACCGCCACGACTTCCGAAGGGCTTCTTTTGTCTTTGTCTATCAGAAGTTGAATATGCTTGGCCCATTTGTTCAGATCAGCGCTGAACAGGCGGGAATCGCCGGGGTGATGCTTACGGAAAGCTTTTTTCATTTGTCCGGCTAGGTCATGGTAACCGGAATTTTTCATTTTCTGCTGGTCTGTGCTGGTCTGGAAGGAATGCTTCTCACCTTCAGCCTTTTCCCTTTTTTCCTTCCATAGCTTCCCCTTTTGGAGATAGGGAAGGAGGTATTTCTTTTCAGCGCTTACTATGTTGTATCTGTAGTCAGGATTAAACCAATAGGAGGGAAGAGGTACGAAATTCTTATCAGGGTCTAGTTCTATCCACCGTTGCATATGGTCTATAGTGGCACATATGCGATCAGTAAAGGCTTCCAAGTTATCAGCCGATTGTAAAAGCCTTATGACCTGGGCTTTTGCCCGCCTCACTTCATTCTGATGAATTTCTTTACCCATTGCCGGGGCAAGCTTTTTGATATAGGCGTCTACGATCATCAATGCATAAGCAATAACTAGCTGTCCTTTTTGGGCTAATTGGTGATGAAGGGATAGGGAATAATTTTGCGCCGCCGCCGCCGGGAGAATGTTTTCTTCGCTGTCCTTTTGGTTCAGTACTTTGCCTCCGTTTATCTTCTGAGGTTCTTCTTCTGTGCAGATGTCCGGTACGGACGCCTTTTGACTAATTATTAATTCCTTTGGTAAATCTTCGATGTTATCAGGAAACTTTGTCTCCATAGTGGAGAAGGTGAGCGTATTATATAGTCCTCGGAATTCTGGAAGGGTGGTGGCTGCCCGGACAAATTCCGGGGCAAAAAATAGCGTATAGCCTACGCTTGACCCGTGGAAGATTTTCTTTGGCTTTATACCTTGGGGGAACTCTTGGGACTTGTCACAAGTCTCTGAAAGAAGAAATCCAGCTTCTGTAAGTCTGGCAAGGTGGCGGGAAGTGGTGCGCTTGTCTCTCTTTTTCTTCTGTGCCTTGGCGTTGTTGGTTTTTAGAGATAGTGACAAATACTCTGAGGCTTCTACCACTTTCCTTCTCTCCTGATCGTCTGCGTAGTCCATAAGCAATAAATAAAGCGTTTGCATGTGCGAATCATGCAAACGCTCTGGTGCGTTACTCCTGTAGTGTTTAGGCGCCTTTGGGTTTTCTGCCTTAGTCGGGTACTTGGCGTTGTGGTTCTCTTTCATGACCTTAGCCGCCGACCATAGGGAAGTATGAATTCTTTTACTTAAATTCATCGAGGTTTTTAATTAAACCGTTTTTTAACTCATGGCCAGACTAGGAAATAAATCCTAGCTCTGGCTTTTTGCATAAAGTAGATAAGTACTTTGTGCCTCCGTTCCGGTGCAGGACACGACCCCTGCAAATGCTTCGTATGCCCGAAATTGATTATCTTTCTTTCCGAAAGTGATTACAAGAAGCCCCTTCATAGGGTTATTACCTACCCATTTTGTGGTAAATTCTTAACATTTACGAATGGAAAATTTTCATGAAAGATTGGCTTATGTTCAGCAAAAATTTAACCTCACAGAAAAGAACCTCACAGACTTTACAGGTTATTCACAGTCCGCAGTTAACAGGATAAGAAAGGGAGATCAAGAGCCGCCGCTGAAGTTTGTTATCAACTTATGTGACTCCGTTCCCTCTATTTCTCTTGACTGGCTCCTAATGAATAAAGGGATTCCTTTCCCCTCAGATGAAGAAAGGACGTTGGGAGTGATGATAAAGCACACAAACCCTCATGTTATGCTCTGGTGGCTCAGAATGGAATTAGAGAGGGTGGAGAAAATAAAGGAGGTAATTCTCGAGATGATAGAACACACAAAAAAAGCCGAGGCTATTAATTAGCCCCGGCTCAATTATGATGAATTTAATGTAAAAGTCTTTGATTATGGGTGTAAATATAGTAAAAAAATCTAACCAAGAAAGAATAAATACACATTCATATACGGGTAAAATTGGGGTTGGTTCACTCCTATATCCGGGTAAAATCAATGTAAAGTACGGGCAAAGTAAAAACGTACTACATCCTGCCGTGGGTACAACTTCTTTTCCTGCCTCTCTTAGGGCTGATTTTTCTCCACTCCTAAATCCTCTTTCTCATAATATAACGAGCAACCCTTTGGTAACGGGAAAATAATCCTATCCACTTCTCCTTATAGACTAGCTAATATCCAAAGAAGAACACTCTTATAATGCTTTCTAGCAGAGTTTTTGCTTGAGTTCACAAGTAGTAACATCTGATCATTTGATAATCATAGGTTCACTATTGGATAAAATCGAAAGTAGATATTAGGTGATTGTATTCTTTAATGAATCAGACACACAATCATGGCCCGTAAACCGCCTGCCTTTCAGGATCATCCTACCAACTTCTCTGAAGCCATTGAAAATGGACTGGTAAGAGGGGTCTGCCTATATGTAAGTGATGGGGATACGGCCGACTTCTTGTTAGATCTTGGTTGGTTTCAGTATAGTTATACCCTAC
>JBCBKZ010000469.1:0-4806 GCA_038520955.1 Bacteroidota bacterium
CTCAGTTTCTAGTTTTGAGAAAATAGCATCTAGCCATTCTCTCTTATCCTTAGAAACTGAGTTTCCGCAGATCAACCACTTCATCTGGATTGTAAATGAAAAGCTGAACAGCTCCTATAGCGATTTACCTTTTCATGTATGGAAAGGAAAGGAGTACGTAACAGAGAAATTGGATAAATATCTTTTTAAGATCAGCCCAACTTCCTTCTTCCAGACCAATCCTTTTCAGGCAGAAAACCTATATGCCACAGTGAAGAACTTTCTCCATGCTTCATTGCCCGTAGGAAAAGATACACATGGAGTAGTCTACGATCTTTATACAGGAACCGGAAGCATAGGCATTTATGTTTCCGAATTAGCGGAATCTATAGCAGGCATAGAGTATGTAGAGTCTGCAGTTACAGATGCCTACGCTAATTCTGCCCTGAATACACTGGAACACTTGAGTTTCCATGCCGGTGATATGAAAAAGGTGCTGAATGAAGATTTCATCCAAACCCACGGTAAACCTGACGTCATCATTACTGACCCTCCTCGCGCAGGTATGGACCCCAAGGTGGTTGAGAAGATACTGGAACTATCCCCAGAATACGTGATTTACGTAAGCTGTAAACCATCTACCCAAGCGAGAGACGTAGCCTTAATGGATGAGCAGTATGAGGTATTGGCTATACAGCCTGTAGATATGTTCCCTCAAACCGCACATGTTGAGAACGTGGCCTGGTTAATACGGAGGTCTTAGTGGACAAACCTTATATCATGATGGTTTTAGAAGTCGAATGAAATCAGGGATTAAGTTGGAGTTGATTCTTTGATAAATCGATTCATCACCACCTTGTTAACAATAAGTGATAATAGCCCTCCTATGGCATAGGTAGCAGCAATGCCTATGAAAATTCCCTTCACCCCTCCTAACTCTCTACCCAGAAAGATAGCTGGCAGTCCGAGAACCAACATTTGAACGATGATAACTGACGATGCCTGAAGAGGTTTATTAATGGTATTAAGATGACTATTGATGATGGACAATATTCCTTGGAGGCCAAATCCTGCAGGCACTATCCACAAAAAGAGTTGAACGGTATCGATAACTTCTTGCTGGCTATTAAAGACGAGAGCCAGAGGTCGTGAAAACAGGGCTAATAGTCCCCAGGCAAGCAAGCCCCAAGCAAAGGCAAAAGCACTGCCAACTCGGAGGCATTCCTGGATTCTGTCTAACCTCCCTTTTCCCAGGTTCTGACCTACAAAGGGGCCGATGGATCCTGCCAACGCGAAGATTATGCTATTCGCCAGAAACTCTATACGGCTACCCACTCCATAAGCGGCAACGGCAAATTCTCCGTAACCCGCTAGTAAAGCGGTAATGACTCCCGTAGCAATAGGTACTACCAGTCTTCCAAGTCCTGAGGGCAAAGCAATGTAAAGGATGCTTTTCCAACAACCCGTAAGTACTTTCCGTGAAGGAATGTCGAAGGTTATCAGCTTATCTCTCCTGATCAGAATGTATAATGAAAGTACCATGGTCAAAGCCCTGGAAATGGCCGTGGCTATAGCTGCTCCTTTAAGACCTAAGGCAGGGAACCCCAAATACCCAAAGATGAGAATGGGATCCAGAATGGCATTAACACATACTGCAAATAACATGATGTAGGTAGGTGTTTTGGCATCTCCTGTGGCCCTTATGGCGCTATTTCCTACAAAGGGAACTGAAACGAAAAACAAGGCAAAAAACCAGATTTGCATGTACTCCTTAGACAAGGCAGCTGTTTCTCCATCAGCTCCTAATAGACCCAGTACTGAATCGATGGACAGAGAGCCTATGATCACGAAAATCCCGGTAAGTAATAAGGTGAGTGCTATGCTATCTGTAGTTTCCCGAGCGGCCTTCTGTTGATCTCCCTTTCCTATAGATTTAGCGATGAGGGCCGTAGCACCCATGCCCAGTCCCTGGACGATGCTGAACACAATCATGATGATAGGGAAAGTGAAGCTCAAGGCTGCCAGTTCCGTTTTCCCCAGCTTCCCTACAAAGTAGGTGTCTATCAGATTGAAGGCCACCATACTCATGATGCCAAGCATCATAGGTAGGGTGAGCCGAATCAGGTTTCCAGGTATACTACCCGTGGTAAGGTCATTCTTGCTCATCTATAGGGGTGCAACTTAACTCTCTGTGAGGATAAAGGGTCAAAAGTTGCCAGTAATTCTCCAGATTCCCAAGAAGATTTCCTTTGGGTGAACAAAGTTAGGCTAGGGGTGCTTACTTAAGACCTCTTTCGCCTTTGCCAGATTAGCCTCAAACATGGCTAAACTCGCATCTTCATTCGATTTGGCTCTGTCAATGGCTTGTTCATAGCTTGCAATAGCTTCCTTCACCTCTCCATTCTTTAACAAAGCTTCTGCATAGCTATCAAAGGTATTTGCAGAGTGCGGGTATAAGACTGTATTGGTTTTGAATATGGCTAAGGCAGTGGGCAGATTATCTCCTCCCAGCAGTTGATACCCCAGGGAATTCAGCTCCCATTCTTCAAAGATTAGGTCATTCGCCCTACATGCCAGGTAAGCATCTACGATGACTTGCTCATTCTCTCCATCATACTCTTCAACTGTTTTATTTAGCGCTAGCAGCATTTCACGCGCCTGCGCATCCATACGCGTACGATACTCTATGGCCGCCTCTATAGCTTTCTCCACAGCTACCTCCAAGGCTTTCTCGCTCTCTACCTCTACGTCTGGAAGTATCCCAATCCCTTCAAAAATTTCTCCTGAAACAGGATGAGGTAAGCCTGCTACATCAGGAATAAAGATTTGTAGGTCCTCATTCAGAGAAATCAGATCTCCTGCGTTAGCACCTCCTTTGGTGGTTTCTCCTATGAAGGTAGCTCGTTTATACACTTTCAAGGGATAAGAAAAAGCCTCTGCAGCTGAAAAGGTCCTAGAGCTGGTCAAAATGAATAAGGGTGTGTCTGCCATGATGCGTCCAGAGGTTCGTTTTGGGGTTTTGTGGGTCCTATCAACGAACGTATCTCCCCTTCTCTTTCTGGATTTACCAGTAATGATGGGCTCTTCAAAGAAGTAGCTGAGAAGATAGTCCACCATATCCCCTCGCCCACCAGAGTTATTCCGTAGGTCTATGATGATGGCATCTGAACTGGCCAACATACGCATAGCTCCATCTGCAAATTCTCTTCCGAAATCCAGACCATAAAATCCCCTCAGATCCAGATAGCCTATGTTATTTTCCAGCTTACTGACTGACTTGAAGTTGGCATTATACCTTCTGAAATAAGTTCTTTCCTCTAATCTGCTGGCCATCCACTGTTCGAAAGGATCACTTTCGGTAGCTTCTGACTGTTTTTCCTTTATGCTTAAGCCAATATGCTTATCTCCACTTATGCGGTAGATCTCTTCATTTATTGCTGCCACAAAGCTGTTTATTTCCTGATGAGGCTCAAAGAACTCCTTCTCTTGTAGCGCCTTGAGATGAATAGCTGTTTCCTTAGCTTTTTCCGGGAATACATATCTGGCTACCAGTTCATCTGATATTTTCTGGATGAGCACTTCCTGCTCTTTTTTAGTAAGCTCGCGGTCCTGTCCATAAGCTGTCCACATGGGTGAAAAGCTGAGTAACAGAAAGGTAATAATCACGCTACAAGTTTTCATTGGTTTTGGTTTTAGTAGGTACTTCTGATTAGGAGGTGAGCTCTTCTACAAGTATTTCTTCTTCACAATTTTTGATGAGCCTGATTAGGAAGGCAGACATTTGTACGACTTCCTTTTCATCAAATCCCTTTAGGGCGTGGCTACGATATTCTCCCACCAGCGGAGAAATCTCTTCCAGGATTTGGTGTCCTTTGGTGGTCAGGATTAAATCTTTCTTTCTCCTATCCAGCTTACTCTCTTTTCGTTTGAGTAAGCCCTTTTTCACCAGAAGGTCTACCATACGCGCTATTGAGGCAAAATCCTTGAAGATCAAGTCGGAAAGTTCCACCTGAGTAGCGGTAGGATTATTTTTCAGATTCATCAACAGTATCATCTGGTTAATGCTAATGTCATAGCCTGTACTATCAATAGTAGCCTGGGCCAGTTTCCGGTAACGCTTCATGGCTTTTTCTAACTGGTAGAAAAGGGTCTGCTGAGGGAGTTGAATTCTCATCTTTCAATTTATATGATACAAATATATTTGATACATCATACAAATTGAAATTTTTCTTTCGCATATACTTAAGAATTCCACTAAGTAGTTAGTAATCAGTGTTTAACTAAAGGATAATTTTCTCCCCTCTCCTTGCTATTAGTCCCTTTAATGAGAATTATCCAGCAAACAGGAGTCCGCAACCATCCAGTTGGCAAGCTGGAGCTTGCCAATACTCAAATGCGTGCTGAACAAGTTCCTGCTTGTTCAGAAAAAATGATCCAAGAGCATGTACCAGAGTTTCATCCGTTACATGCTCTTGGAAATAGTCCTACTCATCAAAGTCATCATAGTAGGTGAAGTCTTTGCTAACAAGTCCATCCTCAAGGGTCATAATGGTACAGATAGGAAGGAAAAATTCGAACCCATCAGGAGAAGAGCCTGTAGATACAAACTCTACGATTATGTGGTTTGCTCCGGAAGGATACACTGCTACCACTGAGTCTCGAAGGTCAGGAAATACCTGGCTTAATTCTGTGTATTTGGCCACGATCTCTTCGCGGGTCCTCCAGACTAGTTCCGTCCCAAAGGAAGGATCTTTAAGCTGAGTCTTTTCCTTATGCATAGCTGCCATGGCTTCCCAGTCATGATTATTAAAGTGCTGGAAGTATTCC
>JBCBKZ010000046.1:0-14781 GCA_038520955.1 Bacteroidota bacterium
AACTGGTTGATCGAGAACTAATTGAGGGAATTATGGATCCAAAAGATTGGAATGAGGTTCATATCATAGCGAATGGTCCTGACATTGAGATTAGGATAAATGGAATTCAAACAGCCAATTTTTCTGAAAAAGATGATGTCCCTGAAAAAGGATGTATTTGCTTACAAACACATTCTGGAGGACCATTTGAAATTTGGTATAAAGACATTACCCTTACTGGGTTGGTTCCGTGATTAATAGCTAATGGTGCTAATTACAATCCTCCTCTCCGTAGGAGGTAGATTGTATCGACCGACTAAGCTGTAACCAGAATTCGATAACATTAGCAGGATACCTTTACTCCCTTTTACTAGCTAAGCTTCTTTTATGAATGGGAGTCGATCTAATTACTACCCCAGGAGCACCCTGAAACTCATAGGCACCTATGTCTCTTTTGCCGATGATAGGATTCCCATCCAAATCCATCTCATAATGGCCTTCCGGATTCCCTTGGTCGATAGCGGGGCTGTTAGATGTCAAATGATAGTCTCCCTCAATCAGATTTACCAGGAAAGGATCTCCGATAAAAGATCTCTCTTGTAAGGCTACCCTTTCATTTTCATCTGGGCTGAGAAAATAACGACTACTATCCTGGTTGAAATACAGATTGTGGTCTTGATTCACCGGTGCCAAAGGATATCCGAGGTAGATACGATTTCCCAGGCCTTCTTCATTATGGGTTACTTTACGGGTTTGAGCTTCTACTACTACCACCAGATTGTTACGGTAGGTAGTAGGATGGCCCATAGCCAATTTATCCTCGTCGTTCTCACAGAATACATTAGATTCAATGTCAGGGTGTTCCCATTGACGATAAATGGTATTATTCTCAATGAAGGAGTTAGAGAGAGGTGCCCAAAACTGCGTAAAAGTCCTATAGTCGGATGACTCATTATAGGCAATGATGATATTATCATAGATCCGATTCTCAGTCAGACAGTCCACAGTATCACGGGCACAGATATCGAAATTGTAGCTGATCTCACAAAAGCCCATGCATTCGCTGGTTTTGTTATGATGAAGGTAAATGTTGTTTCGAGGATAACGCCCATCATCTAATTCAATTGCTCCCCCATCTCCTCCCCATTCTCCTCCCATGGAGTGATAATTGCGGATCTCATTCCATGAAACTTCCTGATTCCCCATCCCAAGTCGGATACCGATGGGTCCCCAATAAGGAAACCAAATAGGACGATTGCAGTCATGTACATTATTTTGGGTGATCAGGGTATGCTCTCCATAGGAATTGATACCAATGGGACAATCCTCTACTTCGTTGTTTCTCACTATGCAGTGATCAGCTCCAAGATTCACCTTAATGCCGCCCAGTTTCCAGACATTTAAGAATCCTCTGGCAGGTGAAGGATTGGTACTATGGCAGTACATCTCTTCCAGGATCTGGTAATCACCATTGAGTTGGATACAGTTTCCATTTAGGTCATCATCATTTGTATTGGTGAAGGAAGGGGAATCTCCCTTGCCATAGGAGCGGATCCATATAGGTGCTTCAGCAGTACCATCTCCGTTGATCTGAACGCCGCGATCATAGGAAGTAACTCGTTTGAAAAAGATGTTATCGCCAGGTTGAAAGATCTGTGCATTGACCTTGTCAACTGTTTTCCACGCTTTCGAAGGAGAAGTTCCTGCTAGATTATCATCACCATTTTCAGCATCAACGTAATATCCAGCTTCATGACAACTACTCAGGGCAATCGTTAGCAAAGCAAGTATGGGAAGAAATTTGAATGTTCTATGGAGCATGATGTGAGCCGTAAAAAATGGAATTCCATAGTAAAATAAGGGTTTTATCCTTTTTCTATCTCATGCCGCATTAAAAACCAGAGCGATTGCGTCTACCGAAAAAGTAATGTAGGGACAGATTCTTAGCAAGACCTCACAAATTTTTGGAGAAATCTCAGAATTGTTTTTATTTTATCTACAAATATTAACAATATAAACATGTATAAAAGTCTGGGTAACCTGGAAGAGGTACTCTTATTACTGGTTGCCATTATGAATGGAGATGAAATCTACGGATTCTCCATCAAACTGGAGTACGAAAAGCAGGTGGGGAAAAGCCTTTCTATGCCCGCTATCCATACGTCCCTTAAACGCCTTGAGCAGAAAGGCTTTCTCAGCTCAGATCTTGGTGCTCCGACTCAAAAAAGAGGAGGTAAACGCAAACGACTATACAGAATTACCCAAAGTGGATATCAGATCCTGGCAGACATTCAGGAAAATCGTGCGCGTCTTTGGGGTCAGGTAGGAAATATCCGCTTTGAATAAGAGGATGCTATGAAAAATAACGCTCACAATTATCCTCCAAAATGGGTGGACAGCTTGATGGAATCTGTGATGGATTCAGAACTATTTGAGGAAGTACAAGGAGACCTGTACGAAGCGTTTGATTACAGGCTTCAAAGATCCGGAAGATCCTATGCCACCCTCATGTATTTTCTAGAAGTGATTAGGTATTTCCGCCCCTTGTTTCTCAAAAAATCTCCATTACTCCCAAATATATTCTCAACCATGAATGCTAATTATTGGAAAGTTGCCTGGCGGCATATGAGACAAAATCGCATTTACACCTCCATCAATCTCCTTGGGTTAGCCATAGGAATTGTGTGTACAGTGTTCATCGCCCTATTTACTTTGGATGAATTGAGTTATGATACTTTCCACAGGAATTCAGAACGAATAATCAGAATTGTCGAAACCCAATCAGATCAGGAGGGAAATGTAGCTGAAATGGCTCAAACTTATGGGGCATTGACTCCTGTCTTACAAAATGAATTTCCAGACTGGAAATTCATTTCCCGCCTATTTCCTCAAAACCAACTGGTAAGTAGAGGACCTGAAAAGCGAGCCCAGGAGGACCAGTTCTACTATGTGGATTCCACCTTCCTGGACATCTTCGATTTTCCGCTGGTAGCCGGAGATAAAACTACCGCACTGGATGATCCTTTTTCCCTATTACTTACTGCCTCTTCAGCGAAAAAGTATTTTGCAAATGAAAACCCCATAGGTGAAATACTGACTGTCCGCAGTGAGGATGGTACTAATACTTTCAAAATCACAGGTGTTTTGGAAGATGTTCCTTCAAACTCACATATCCAGTTTGATTTCCTGGCTTCTTATTCCAGCCTACGTACGATCATGCCCTGGGTAAACAATTGGAATTACCCTCCTTTGTATACCTATGCCTTGCTTCCGCCCCAAGCAGACCTTGACCAGGTAAAGGATCAGATGGCAAAGATCCCTAGGAAGTATCTACGCCAGGATTTAGCTGATAGCCGTCAATTTTTCCTACAAAAGCTGACAGATATCCACCTTAGATCTCATCGTGAAGGAGAGCTGTCTGCTAATGGTGACATTGCCTACATCTATGTTTTTGGGGCCATTGCATTCTTCATTCTGTTGATAGCCTGTATAAACTTCATGAACTTGTCTACAGCCCTTTCCATCAAACGCTCAAAGGAAGTGGGCATGCGGAAAGTGATGGGTGCCCAGAGATCACAATTGATCCGTCAGTTTATAGGAGAGTCCTTAATCATGACGGTAATAGCTATGGGAATTGCCGCTTTGATCATTTGGCTGGCTTTACCATACTTTAATCAATTCACCGGAAAGTCCTTAGCACTATCCCTGCTTAATCCGGGACAAATCCTCCTGATCGTATTGGGCCTAATCGTAGGTGTAGGGCTATTGTCAGGAAGTTATCCAGCATTTTATTTATCCGGCTTCATGCCCAATCAGGTGCTTAAAGGCTTGAAGAAGAGTTCTGGTGGTTCTGAAGTCGTAGGGATTCGGAAGGGCCTGGTGGTTTTTCAATTTGCTTTATCAAGCGGGTTGATCATAGGTACAGCTATCATTTATAATCAAATGGATTTTCTTCGGAACAAAAATCTGGGCTTTGATAAAGAACAACTAATCCTGGTCAAGCTGCGTGATGAAAATGACCAAATCCATATCGAGAGTCTAAGGAAAGAACTCCCCCAATTCCCAAATATCCTTGCAGCTACTGCCTCTTCAGGTATCCCTGCAAAAGGAGGGTACCATGGCTTCATAGTTACCCCCAAAAACGCTAATGCAGACAGCCTAAGCATGGCCACTAATTTTATCAATGACTATGACTATGTATCTACCATGGGCATGGAAGTCCTTGACGGGAGAGATTTCTCAAAAGATTTTTCTACCGACGAGCAAAGTGCCTTTTTAATTAATGAAGCAGCGGCAGAAAAGCTGGGATGGGAAAATCCGATTAATCAAGAGTTGACCCTGACCTTTTACTATAAAGGAGAGATTCAAAAGAGCGGAAAGGTAGTGGGGATGGTGAAGGATTTCCATTTCAATTCCCTCCACAAAAGAGTAGATCCAGTCATTATGCATATTTCTGGGCCTACATATTACACCAATATGCTGATCGTACGGGCCATAGGAGCTGATTTACCAGGCACGCTAAATCACATAGAGAAAAAGTGGGCGGAGTTTAATCCTAATCGGCCATTCGAATATGAATTCATGGATGAAGTATTTGATGCCTTGTATCGGAAGGAAGAAAGTCTTGCAAGAGTAACGGGCTTTTTCTCCCTACTAGCTGTCTGTATCGCCTGCTTGGGCTTATTTGGACTGGCAGCTTTTTCTGCCGAACAACGGACAAAGGAGGTAGGGATTCGTAAAGTGTTGGGGGCCTCTGTCACCCACATCATCGCACTGATGTCATGGGACTTTCTCAAACTTGTCCTAATCGCATTTGTCTTGAGTTTACCCCTGTCCTATTACTTTATGCAGGACTGGCTGGCAAGTTTTGCCTACAGAGCAACTCCAGGATTGGGGATCTTCCTGTTCTCAGGTTTGGTCTGTATGATCATTGCTTTTCTCACGGTCAGCTCACAGGCATACAGAGCTTCCCAAACTAATTTAGTGGATGCTTTGAGAAATGAGTAAGACCATAAGTCCTCAGACTTAACTCAAAGGCTGATGGTATTGACCGGAAAATAGCTTAAACACTATCCCCCAAAAGCACAAAAAGGCGGCCCTATTGGCCGCCTTTTTCATGGTGTCAGTTTGGGTGGAGTATATTATCCAGCCTGATTGGCTACTACTTCGAAAGTCAGGGTAAATTCATCATAGATGGTTTTGTCTCCCAGATTTTCGAAGAAGGAACCTGATCCGTAACGTACATCAAAGTCAGTACGGTCCAGTTCTAATTCAGCTTTAGCCTTCAGAGAGGCGCCTTCAGGCATAACAGAAGCGTTGAACTTTACTTCTTTGGTAGTTCCTTTGATAGTGATATCCCCTACTACTCTGTATTCTCCAGGCTTTCCGTAAGGAATGACTCTTTTCACATCCAGCTTAGCTGTTGGGAACTCTTCTACGTTGAAGAAGTCTGCTGACTTAAGGTGTCCGTCCAGTTTAGCACGGTACTCAGCACTTTCAATATCCGTATCTGAAATAGAAGTCATGTCTACAGTGAAAGATCCTCCTACAAAGGCCTCTCCGTCAAAGTCGAAAGAACCTTCAGAAAGGTTTACAGTTCCAGAGTGCTCTCCAGTTACCTTGGCGGCTTTCCACATTACTTTACTAGCAGTAGTGTCTACTGTGTAAGTAGTCTTGGCTGTATTAGCTACAAATCCAAAAGCGATAACAGCTACAAGAGCGGCGAATGCTGTGTTAATAAAATGTCTTCTCATGTTCGAGTAATTGAGTTGATTAACGTTTAAACTTTGAAGTTACAACAATAAGTCATACGACTTGTTTTCAAAAGGGTTCAGGAAAATGAAAAAAACTTATCAACTAATTCTGAGAACCAAACACATATGAAGCTTTGTTGATTCTTTAAGGTCTTATTTTTTCTTTTTCCTCAACAAACATCAAACTTGTAAAAGAATGACTTTGTTATCCAGAAGACAAAATTTCTTTTTTGACCTTTCTGTAGGAGAAGGATTTGACTCGTTAGAGAGAATTCGGGTAACAACTTAGCACTATAATAAATAACTTGATCTAAGTAGGGTGTTCCCTGAGGCTCTCGAAGGGATTCGGTGCTACATCTAGCTATATCGTTTCGAGAGCCTCAACGACCTTATAGGGCTAGCTTAGTATAAGGTACTCAGGCATAGCTATGCTGGTACTTAATGGATATGTAAGCCCTAAAGATTCACCTGAAATGTCAAACCTGAATAATGCTGCTTTTGATCAGATATGAGCAAGTGGTAGTTCCCTCTTGAGAAAGAAGCAGGTACTATCAGGCTCAGGGAAGTAGCTCCTTCAACTTCCGAGAAACTTAAGCCATCCAGAAGGGTAGTCTTTCCCTGTGCATCTACTACCCTTAACTGAACCTCAGAAATCAAGGGATCCGGAAACTCTATGGTCAACACCTCTCCGGCCATGATAGGAGAAGGATAAACCTTCATATCCGAAATAACAGGTGCTACTAACTCCATATGCACCTGTTGAACTTCTGTTATCTGGACCTCCTCTGTTCCCTCCATGGCCAGAATTCTGTAGTACAATACCTCCTCTTGTAGTGCCTCAAAAGGAGTGGGATCCACAAAAGTGTAGTCCTTAAAGGCTGCAGCTCCCCCTGTGGGGATCTTCTCCCCGACTTTCTCGAAGGCTAAGCCATCAAGACTTCTTTCAATAACATAGCTACTAATCTCCTCCTCATGTTCTGCAGACCAAGTCAATGAAACATTCTTATCTATAACTTGAGACTGAAAAGCCAGAAGGTTGAAAGTATCTATCTCTGCAGCCTTCCAAAAAACTTCTCTCACTTCTCCATGTAGAAATTCATCATTTGAATTCACGTGAATGATGCGGTAGTAAAGGCTATTCCCTGTATAGGCCAAATTAGCCTCCTGGTCTACCCAATGGTAATGCTGGGTAGTAGAATCATTTCCCTTAGGGATAACCATCTGTATCCCCTGAAACATACTTCCATTGGTGGATCTTTGTACGATGTACTCTAGGCTCTGATATTCATTCTTCGTGATCCAGGTTAGTTCTACTGAACTATCCTGCATCATTACAGCAGTGAAGTCCTCAAAGGTTATGGAAGGAAGATTTGTGGTTTCCTCTACATCAGTAGACGGAGGGTTGATCCCTTTAAAATCTTCCTTATTATCCAGATTAAGTTTTGTTTGTTCATCATCCAGGTAAATAGTGGTCCCGAAGTTGCCTTGCTCTACCCAGTTTACCGCGGCTACCTTAGAAGTGTCCTTTATCTGCCAACAGACTGTCCCTAGCTTAGTGAACAGGTCTCTCTCTCCTATGGCTATTCCTTCTCCAGTCTCTTTCAAATCGAAGTTTATTGAGTAAGTACTTTCTCCTATAAGGGAAAGTCCTACCGGGCCATAAGCCGTTTTAAGGTAGTCATCTACTAATAGAATAGGAATGTTCAAGGCAGAGGGATCAAAGGTAAATACCAGCTTAGAGGAGCCCAGGTTTCCTGCTACATCAAAGCTTACTCCTGCATCCAGGCAAAGCCCATGGGTTTTGGAGAATTGCTCATTCTGTTCCCATTTAATGTCATACGTACTTTGAGCAAGACCAAGTGATAGGTTGAAAATTCCTATCCAAAATAGTAATGTGGGTTTGTTCATCTTTTCTCTTATCAATTACCTCTCGGATCTAATGATCTATCAGTTCGGCAGATTCACAATTCTGCCATTATTCTTTCTCCAGAATTCATTTTTATCTATGGCATTTACCACTCCATCCAGGTTAAAATCTGCGCGGGTACCTCCATACTCATACATATCTCCATTCTCCGTTCTCCAATACTGATTTTTGTCTATGGCATTTATCACTCCATCTCCATTAGCATCTCCGCCCTTCATTAGCAGCTTATCTCCCAGAATGGTTCCTGTGATGTTTCCCCCTAGTAACTCATTGTTAGGATCGCTGAAATCCACCAGGGAGTTTGAGGAAAAATTCACTGCTGTGGCTGTAGAGAGATACAAATGATTTGCGTGCCTCAGTAGGAGAATAAAGTTCTGTCCCATCAGATTCTGATAACTCAAGAGTGTACTTCCTTCCGTGTTCATCACATCACCATCCCGCTGAAGTAAAAGGGGAATTTGAGCTGCCAGGAGGTTGGGGTTAGTTGCATCTCTGACTTCCATCATCACCCAATCCACCACCGCATCCGGGCCTTCTACCGTCAAAAGATTTGGGGTTAGCGTAGTTCCCTTCCCAAACGGATCTACCTCTGAGAGTACACCGCTAGTTCGGAGGCCATCATTCATTAACCCTGAGGCTTCATCATAAGGCCCTTCCAGTAAAAGTTTTACGCTGAATCCTTTCTCACCCTGGCAGGTGCATCCATCTGCCTGTATGACATCATTGATCGTATTAGGATCCAAATCATCACAGCTGCTTCCCACAGGATACTGACAAGAGTAGTTTCTGGCCTGGTAGTCCATGGCTTGTCTCAGGTATATGCTAAACCCTACAGCTGCATTCTCGGACTCTACATAGCCCAAGTCTGCTACAAAACCGTTATCAGCTATATTGGTAAGGGTGGTGATATTTCCTATGGACCAGTTTGTATGAGTTAAAGGAGGATTCTGTAGTACGAGACTTCCATTAATGGTAGAATTCCACACCAGTTGCTGGCCACCTCCCCAACCCTGGCCTACTCCATCACAGCGTCTGTTTTGAATCCAGAGATCATTGTTAGTTTCAAACCCTTCCCATAAGGTGCCTGTTGACCATTTGTTACGTGGACCTGACTCTGCAAAAGCATTAGCAGAAGTACAGTTGTAAAACACATTAGGCCCTCTCACTCTCCCGGCCAGGGTAAAGCTATGTCTCCCTTCATTAGCTGTACTGTTTTTGACTAGTACATGGCTGGTACGACCTACGAGGTTAAAGGCATTTCTCCTCCCCCCAGAATTTATGGAAGTGTATCCTTCCACCACACAGCTATCTACCGTGATCTGATGGCTCCCTTGCATGGTAAGGAGGCTACTGATGAAGGATTCCGCATGGATATTCCTAAACCAGCAGTTTCTGCTTTGGAGGGAGCTTATCACCACCTTTGCACGTTTTGTCTCCTCAGTGGCAGGTACACTGGACTGCAAGCGGATATTCTCTATCCCTACCTCCTCTATCCCATCAAACTCATATTTCAATATTCTTCCTAAGGCATAAGATCCATCAATAGGATCTGCTATAGGAGTATTCAGATAGAGGGTATCTCCTGTGACTCTCAGTATGCTATTTCTTGAGTCGACATAAAACTCCTGGGGAGTCCAGTTTTCCTTCCCTGCACCACACTCTTCTTCCAGCTTATCCATTCCCAAAGAATCTATCCATAACTGATTCGGGCGAAGTTCTATGACCACAGGATCTCCAGGTTGAAACTCATGTCCTGACTCAACAATGATTCTCTTACTTCCTATGGGCACATAAGTATCCACAATGTTTACCCTTGAAGCTGGAATCTTCTTGATCGTATTGTTACCTGTGATTTCCAAGACCGTAATTTGGGTCGTATCCGTATTCAAGAGTACTGTCCCCGTAGCTCCGCTTCCCTCTCCCCGTATGACAATGCCTGAAGAATCTATTTTTAGGGTTCCTTTTATCTGGTAGGAACCTGCTGTGAGTAATATGGCTCCTCTATGGCCATTTTCATCTTTAGGTAGGCCCGCTACTTCATCTATGACAGCTTGTATCTCTGCTGTCCTATCCCCAAAGGTAGGACTGAACGTTCTTACTACAGCCACATTAGGAATAGGCTTCATTCCCTGATGGTATCCCACCATCCCAAAGTCTATCAGCGTGTTCCCACGTTCATCTGCATTATAGGCTAGCCGTCCTTGAGTCCCTAACTGGACCAGATTAGTATTAACAGCTTCCTTTAGGTTGACAAAAGGTAAAGCGGCCATACGCCACTTATTACAGAGGAGTTTAGGGTGAAGGGAAGTATCAGTATTCTCACTGGAAGCAAACTGTACAGGTGGTCCGGCAGTCTCAGTATATAGCTGTACCCTTAAAGGCTCTCCTGCAGCAATGACATAATTGGCCCATTCAGTTAAGTCAAAGCGGACTATCTTTCCAGTCTCTCTTCCGTATCTGATTTCTCTAAAAGCTGTAGGTTGAGAAATGCCATCCAGCAGATTCTCAGAAAAGTCCGTTTCATTAAAGACCCTGAGCTGAATATCCTCATTTACCGGACCATCATTTACATCATGTAATTGGAGAATTACCTGTCCCTGTAGCTCCTGAATCGTGGAGAGGTCAAATCTGAGGTAGGAGTACCTATTACTACTGTTCCCATCTGTCGCTTGTATGTCCAGCGTTTGTAGACTCCCAAAGTTAGTACTGGGTTCATCGCTTACGATATATGCATCATCCGTGGGAGCAAGGATAGTCTGGGCCTTAGCTTGCAAACTCAAGAGAAGGAGCAGGCAAAGGCTGAATAGGTATCTATCCATCGTAGGTGTTAGTAGGTAAAGAGGGTTATCTTTACAGCTTGTCTTATTGGTGCCTACTTGTTGGATTCAGGTTTATTTCCGTATCAACGGTTCAAATATAGATTAAATAACCGTTCAATAAAAATTTTACGGTAATTTTATTCGTAAATCGGGTATTCTAACTGATGTACTTATTGATAGGGTAACTTCCTCATAAAAAGAGGAGAAATGGACTACTGTCCACTCCTCCTCTTTTTGTAATTCTCTGATTTTTTCTATCCCATCCTCTGTTGTATCATTTCTTTTCCAAAGAGAA
Source organism: Bacteroidota bacterium (assembly GCA_038520955.1). Taxonomy (GTDB): domain Bacteria; phylum Bacteroidota; class Bacteroidia; order J057; family J057; genus JBCBKZ01. Next base: position 10,774 of record JBCBKZ010000046.1, read on the forward strand.
TTTCATCTTCAATGATGGTGTGAGGCATACCCGGATAGATACGCTTGGTAACCTCAGCTTCCATTTTCTCAAATATCTCAGCGCTTTCATCTACGCGCCATTTGGGTACATGCGCATCTACATCACTACAGCCTAAAAATATGGGGGTACCTTTCAGGCTGCCTTCATAATTTCTGGGCGTGTCCTCCGGTCCTATTACTCCTCCACTATAAATTAGGGCGCCTCCATAAGTATCCGGGTTCCTCGCGAGAAACTCCGACGTGAGGCATGCTCCCTGAGAGAAACCTAAAAAGAAAATCTTCTCAGAAGGGATTCCCTCCTCTTTTGCCTTATCCACCAAACTCCTGATGGTAAAGATACCTGAACTAATTCCTGGTTCATTCTGAGGAATAGGTGCCAGAAAGCTGTAGGGATACCAGGTATGGTTGGCAGCCCCAGGAGCCAGATAGGTTAATTCCGGATGTGGAAGGTGATCTGCTAACTCCAAGATGTTGGCAGGGGCAGCTCCTCTTCCGTGTACCATAATCATGGCCGCTTTACCTTTCCCTAATGGCATACCTATGCCTTGTATTTCCTGACCGAAATGCGGTTTCATATTCTTAATGTTGAATGATGAATTTTGAATGAATGAATGAGTGAGTTTTGAATGAATGAGTTTTGAATACCCTGTAGTGACTTATTAGCTATAGGAGAAAGGGGTAGAGAGGTGCTTAATGTTAGGTAGGCCTGCCTCTATCTCTGCTCTCAAGGGTTCTTCCCATTCTGGAAGCTTCAGCTCTAATCCCAGGTTCTCATTGTCCTCATCTACGGTGAAGCCTGGAGGGATGGTAGCTACTTCTATGAGTACCCCTCCTGGTTCTCTGAAGTAAATAGACCTGAAGTACTTTCTATCCAATACTTCTGTTACTCTGGTTCCCAGCTCCACAATTTTCTCACGTAACACCTTTTGCTCTTCTTCTGTCTGTATGGCCAAAGCCACATGATGCACAGTTCCTAGGCCATTTTTGCCTCTCGCTAGTTCTGGCTGATGAAGTACATCTATTTGATAACCTGCCCCCCCATTACCTACCATCATCCGCTGCCTATTCCCTTCCTTAGGTCCTCTTTGGAAACCAAGATAGGTTTCCAGGAATGTGAGGGTGGAATCAATGTCTGCTATGCTCAGGCTCACACTATGTATGCCTGTAATGGCATAAGCAGATGGAATCTCCTCTGTCTTCCAGGGTTCTCTTTCATCCTTACTTTCTATGAGTTCTATGCTAAGACCAGATGGATCCAGCATTTTCACTACCCTTTCTCCGAACCGACTTTCTTCCTCAAAAGATACCCCAGCTTTTTGGAGTCTCTCTTGCCAGAAAGTCAGGCTATTCTCAGGAATAGAAAAAGAAGTACGTTGAACCTGCCCGCTACCATTTACGCCATCTCTCACTCCTTGTCCTTTATATGGGAAGGTAGTCATGATGGTGCCCGGGTAGCCTACTTCTGTTCCATAGTAAAAGTGGAACACCTTTCTGTTGTCAAAGTTGACCGTTTGCTTGACGAGTCTCAAGCCTAGTATCCCAACATAAAAGTCAAGATCTTCCTGTGCATCACTTACGGTAGCCGTAACATGATGCAAATGCTGAATAATTTGCTGCATGAGTGTCTTTTTAGGTAAATACGAGAAAACCTATATGTACTCTTTTACATGTATTGGTCAATTCATCAAATCTCCTTCAGGATGGTATCAAAGGCCATGTATCTTCCTTTGTACTTCTCATCATGCTTAGAATGAATCCTCTGGGCATGCGTCTGCATATAATCCTGAATGTGTTCTCTGGTTCTGGCCTTAAACTGGAAATTATAGGTACTCATTCCTTCCTCCGGTTTGGGTTCTACCAGCTCTTTGATAGATACTTCATCAAAGCATCCGGTTTCCATGATGGAAGGGAGATGCTCCGTACGAATCCAAACCATCCAATTCATGGCTTCTGGTTCTACAATCGAAATAGTAAGGCTATAAACAAACATGTAGGATATGGTAATGTGGGCTTTGGAAAAGGATAATCTTGAGTGAGAATAAATGATTATTGAATACCTAATTTCTCCCCGTCTGAATTCAATATTATCCTCTTCCTTCTATTTTGCCCAATATTACTTGCCTATGTTAAGCTTACCAAATGTTTCTCTATCAAGCCTCTTCTGCCTTCCTCCCATGGAGGCAACTTCAAGGCTTCTCCCAAGGCAGCTTCTTCTTCATCTACCATGAATCCAGGAGGATCTGTCGCTATTTCAAACAGTATCCCGTTAGGTTCTCTGAAGTAGACAGAGTGAAAGTACTGCCTGTCCATTACCGGAGAAGAGTGATAGCCTATTCTTCTCAGCTTCTCTTTGATCTCCAACTGGGTTTCATCTGACTCTGTTCTGAAGGCTACATGATGTACAATTCCTGCGCCTTCGCTCCCAGGCAGTAGATTAGGATCTACATTCAGGTCCACATAAGCACCTGACACATCATTAGCTGCCAGTCTGATTCTATTTTCCATTTCTGCTACTGGCTCATGGTCCATGTAGTTGGTTAATAGAGCAGCAGTAACATCTTTATTTCTCACATCCAGTTGGATATGATGGAAGCCTTTGATCGCATGCTTGACGGGAATATCATCTCTTTCATAGCCTATACGCACATCTGACTTATTGGCCACCAGTTCTATGCCTATGCCATCAGGGTCTTCCAGATAAAGGACCGTTTCATTCCATCTCTCAGTAGGCCCTTGGAAGTCTATGGCTAATTCGGCCAATCTTTCCATCCAGAAGTCGATAGAATCCGTACTGATAGAAAAGCCGGTTATTGTTAGCTGACCAGATCCTCTTTTTCCTTTATACATTCCAGGAAAAGGGAAGAAGGTCATAATGCTTCCGGGATTACCTTTTTGGTCACCATAGTAGAGATGGTACACATCAGGCGCATCAAAGTTGATGGTCTTTTTCACCAGCCTCAAGCCTAACACTTTGGTGTAGAAGTCTACATTTTTTTGTGGGTCAGAGGCCAATGCCGTTACGTGATGAAGTCCACTAATAAGTTTTGCCATAACAGATCTCCTTTTAAGAATGTTGAATGACTGAATGACTGAGTGTTGAATGAAAAAGAGTGTTTACTCTGTATCATCCGTTTCCTCACTTCATTTATGATACTATACAAAGGTAGGACTGGAGGAAGGCGAGATCGATAGTGAAAGTACGGTTTGTGTGGTACTTTTTACGGATAGGGACTGTCAACCTTGTATTTCTGCCCTGAAAGCTGTGAGGCTCATGCCTGTTCCCTGCTTGAAAAACTTGCTGAAATGGGCTGGATCCTGAAAGCCCAGGGCAAAACCTATTTCCTTGGCATTCATATCTGAGAAGTGGATTTTTCTTTTGGCTTCTAATATGATTCTGTTCTGGATGTACTGTTTAGCACTTACCTCCAGATCTGTCTTTACCAGATCTTTCAAGTAATTCGCGGTGATGCCCAGCTGATCTGCATACTCCTGTACCTTATGCCATTCATGGAAGCGCTCTTCCACTAATTTTTTAAAGGCTCTGATGATACGAGAATCTTCTGTAGCGGAGGAGGGTTCAGGCTGTTGATGCTTTTGAACCTTTCTGGCCATGAGCAAGAACAGCTTTAAGGAAGAACTGATGATTTCCGCGCTCTCAGCCTCATTCTCCCTTGTAGCTGACTCCATCATTCCTATCAAAGAAGAAAAAGTCTTTTCTTCATTCTCTGGCATTAATAATGGAGCACTTTCTTCCGATTGATCGAATAAATGTAATTCTGTGAGAAAACTATCCCTTACCCCTGTAGCACACATAAAATCAAGCGTAAACATGCAGACGTACCCTTGCACTTCTTCTACTTCCAGCTGATGTACCTGACCTGGATGAAGGAAGTACAGTTGCCTTTCCTGTACCTCATACTCTTGAAAATCTATGGTATGGGTTCCTTTTCCTTTCAATATCCATATAATGGTATAAAAGTCATGGCTG